>NZ_PGDQ01000006.1:300000-430020 GCF_003073135.1 Euzebya rosea | reverse complement strand
AGCTCCGATGTCACAGCGCTCCCGGCTCTGACCGTGCAGCAGATATCCTTCTGCGCACGCCGGGATAGCTCAGTTGGCAGAGCGTCGCTCTTGTAAAGCGAATGTCGCGAGTTCGATTCTCGCTCCCGGCTCTCTCGCTCCCGGCTCTCTCGCTCCCGGCTCACTCGCTCCCAGATCGGCCAGCACGGTCGTGGAGGGCCAGCAGGTGGTCGGCCACGACGTCGGGGCGCTGCAGGTGCACGTCGTGTGCGCCGTCCAGCCAGACGGCCCGTCCGTGGGGCAGGCGTCGCACGGCCTCCTCGACCCCGGCAGCCTTCCGTGCGGCCCACTCGCCCTCACCGCCGTTCACCGGAAGCAGCAGGGCCGGCACGGTCACCTCGCCCATCCGGGCGAAGGGGTCGGTGGCCCACATCACGCGCACGATGGCTTCGTGGGCGTCCAGCGACAGGCGTGGCTCGACGCGGCCTTCGGGATGGTGGTGCAGGTTCGCCATCTGTGCGTCGAGCGCCCCGGCCGGCCACCCCTCCACCGAGCGCGCGATCATCTGCCGCACCTCACCCGGCGCGAGATCGGCCAGCGGGGGCGGCCGCAGCGCCGCCCAGGCCTCGTCCGCGGTCGGGTGTGCCGCACCGAGGGCGATGAACCCGCCGTCGACGGCGGCCACCGCGGCGAACCCCTCCGGGTACCGCGCCGCAGTCTCCAGCACGACGTTGCCACCCCACGACTGTCCCACCAGGACGGGTCGGTCGAGCCCCATCACCCCACGGAGCGCCTGAAGGTCGGCGGCCACTGCGTCGTAGGACATGTCGCCGTCCGCTGGGCCCGACCGCCCGTGGCCGCGCTGGTCGACGGCGACGACCCGATGCCCAGCCGCTGCGAGGACGGCCGAGACCCCGTCCCACAGGCGGGCGTTGGACGACAGGCCGTGGACCAGCAGGAACGCTGGCCGGTCGCCGGCGCGTTCGCGCACCGACAGCTCGTGCCCGGCCGGCAGGGGGACGTGGTGTTCGTGAAGCGGGGGTGGTGTCGAGACGGTGGTCACTGCCCGCCGAGTATCACCCCCGACCGGCCCGGTCGCCGGCACGAACGGTCCACCTACAGTGGGTCGCATGCCCAAGCAGCTGCTGCGCCCCGGCTGGGTGCTGACCCATCTCGTGGTGATCGCGATCGCCGTGTCGTTCATCAGCCTGGGGCTGTGGCAGGTCCGCCGGCACCACGAGCAGGTCGAGGAGAACACCCGCGTCGAGGCCCAGCTGGCCAGCTCCCCGGCCGCGCTCGAGGACGCGCTGGCGTCCCCCGACATCGACCTCCTCCCCGTGCGGGCCACCGGAACCTTCGAGGCCGACGAGCAGCTGCAGCTGGCGCCTCGGTCCCGCAACGAACGCCCGGGGTTCGAGGTCCTGGCCCCGCTTCGGCTCGACGACGGCCGGGCCCTGCTGGTCAACCGGGGCTGGATGCCGCTGGACAGCGAGCTGCCGGCGCCCCCGGCCGGTGAGGTCACCGTGACCGGTCGGCTTCGCACCCCCTTCGACAGCCGACAGGTGCTGACCGACGATGCCGGCACCATCACCCTGGTCAGCAGCGTCGACACCGACGTGCTGGCCGAGCAGGTCGACGACCTGATCACCGTGGGGTGGCTGGAGGTCGTCGACGAGCAGGCGCGGGAGCAGGGTGTCCTGCCCCGGCCCGCCGAGCCGCCGGTGCTGGAAGCCGGTCCCCACCTGAACTACGCCGCCCAGTGGTTCGCATTCACCATCATCGGTTTGATCGGCTACCCGCTGCTGCTTCGTCGGCGTCTCGCCGACGCCGACCGCGAGTCCGTCGACCGGGCAGGGGCCAGCCGGACCGACCACGCCCTGCAGACCAAGTAGCCTCCGCACCTGCCGTGAACACCTTCATCCGACTGATCGCCCTCAACACCGCCCGGCTGGTGTTCGTTGGTGCGCTCCTGCTGGCCCTGTACGCCGGACTCACCTGGGCGCTGTCGCCCGAGGAGCGCCCCGACGCCGCCAGCATCGCCGCGGCCCAGGCGGCGCTGGACGCCAGCGAGTCAGAGCTGGCCGAACCCTCCGCGACGCCGACGCCGGCCGAGACCGTCGCCGCACCCGTCGAGCCGACCGAGGTCCCGACCACGGAGTCCCCCGAACAGCTGATCGCGGCGGCGAAGCCCCCGGGCGAGACGACGGTGCAGGTGTTGGATGCGGGCGGCGGCAGCGCGAGGGTCGACCAGGCCGAGGCGGTGCTGGAGCAGCTCGGCTACAACGTGGTCGCGCGCAGCCCCTCCTCCCGCGACGTCGTGGAGACGACCGTCTACTACACGGCCGACAACGTCGCCGAGGCAGAGGGCCTGCGGGCCCGCGAACCGCGGTTCCGGGTCGTCGAGGCCAACCGGGGCCTCAGCGAGGGCGTGGACATCCACGTCCTGGTCGGCACCGAGTTCTAGGCCCGGCGCCGACCGGGGCGTGCTGGTGCCGACGGGGGCGTCAGCCGTCGACGACTCGAGCACGCAGCGCACGCTGCGTGGCGTCCCGTCCCTCCGACACGCTGCGCTTGGCGATGCCGGGCAGGTCCGCGTCGAACGCGCGATCGGCCGCGGCGACGACGTCCTCGCTGATCATGGGATGGGGATAGATCGCCTCGGTCATCGTCAGGCCCTCCTCACCGGAGACCTGGTGCCACAGCGACGGCAGCGCCTCGACCCACGCGGTGCTGGCGTAGTCCGCCAGCACGTCCGACTGCTCGACCTGCCAGAACCCGCGCAGCACCGCACGACGCGTGTGCATCGCCGAGCTCGTGTCCATGGCCCGGCGCCACGCCTCTGCCTTCGCGTCGGCGGTGGGCCGTGCCGCCAGCGCCGTCTCGGCCCCACGCCGGCCGACATCGGTCGGGTCCCGCTCCAGCTCGCGTGCGATCGCGTCGGCATCTGCCTCACCCATGGCCGCCAGGTGCCCGAGGGCGAACCAGCGGAGGTCGGTGTCGACGGTGAGGCCCTCGACGAGGGTCGACCCGTCCAGCAGTCCGGCCACGAAGGCGGCGTCGGTCCTGGAGCTGATCACGGCGCGGGCCCAGATGAGCTGGCGGTCGCTGCCGGGTTCGGCCCGGTCCAGGCCTGCACGGCTGGTCGCCGCGATGCGCTCGCGCAGGGCCGTCCTGTTGGCCGGGTCGCCGTAGCGGTCGGCGCAGGCGAACGCCTGTCGGAGGAGCGTCTGCAGGACGCTCACGTCCGCCTCGACGGGACCGTGCTCGCAGACGAGGTCGGCGAAACGGCGAGCCGCCAGCTCGGCGTCGCGGGTTGCGTCCCACAACGAACCCCAGGAGACCGCACGGGCGACACCGTCGGACATCGTGCCGAGGGACCGTTCCAGCGCCTCGATCGAGCGGCTGTCGAGGCGAACCTTGGCGTAGGCCAGGTCCTGGTCGTTGAGGAGGAGCAGGTCCGGTCGGGGCCGTCCCGCCAGCGCGTCGACCGTGGTCGACGGCCCGTCGATGTCGACCTCGACGAAGTCGGTTCGCATCAGCACACCATCCGCGGTCGCGTACAGGCCGATGCCCAACCGGTGCGGACGCAGGGTCGGATGCGCGGGCGGTGCCACCTGGGCTATCTCCACGGCGGTCATGACATCGTCGTCGTCGGTGTCGATCCGGGCCGACAGCGTCGCCACGCCGGCGGTCTCGAGCCAGGACTTCGACCACGAGCCCAGCGCACGGCCGGACGGTCCCTCGAGGGCGTCGAGGAAGTCCGCCAGCTCCGCGTTCCCCCACGCGTGGCGCTGGAAGTGATCGCGCAGGCCCTCGATGAACGCGTCCTCACCCACCCAGGCGTGCAGCTGCTTGAGCACGCTGGCGCCCTTGGCGTAGGTGATGCCGTCGAAGTTGGCCATCACCGACTCGGTGTCGAGGATGTCGGCGACGATGGGATGCGTGCTCGGCAGCTGGTCCTGCTGGTAGGCCCATGCCTTCATCGAATGGGCGAAGTCGGCCCACGAGTCCTCGCCGAACCGTGTGGCCTCGGCCACGGCCTTGTGGGCCATGAACGTGGCGAACGACTCGTTGAGCCAGAGGTCGTCCCACCACCGCATGGTGACGAGGTCGCCGAACCACATGTGGGCCATCTCGTGCAGGATGGTGTTCGCGCGGGACAACCGGGCCGCCTGGGTCACCCTGGAACGGAAGACGTACCGCTCGCTGAACGTGACGCACCCGGGGTTCTCCATGGCACCGAAGTTGAACTCGGGCACGAACAGCTGGTCGTACTTGCCGAAGGGGTAGGCCATGTCGAAGCGTTCGGCGAAGTAGTCGAGCCCCTGGGCGGTCAGCTCGATGATCTCGTCCGGGTCGAGGTACTCCGCCATCGACTTGCGGCAGTAGATGCCGAGCTCCACGTCGCCGTGACGGGCGTCGACACGGTGGTAGGGCCCTGCCACGAGCGCCGAGATGTAGGTGGAGATGGGTTCGGTCGGCTCGAAGGCCCAGCGGCCCGCGGTGCCCGCATCGGGACGCGAGGCCACGCGTGCGTTGGACACGACCTCCCACCCGGCGGGTGCCGTGGCCGACATCGTGATGGGGGCCTTGATGTCGGGCTGGTCGAAGCACGCGTAGACGCGGTGGGCGTCCTGCGGCTCGAACTGGGTGTAGAGGAACACCTCCTGGTCGACAGGGTCGACGAACCGGTGCATGCCGACACCCGAACGGCTGTAGGCGCACTGCGCCGAGACCTCGACCACGTTGTGGTCGGCGAGGGAGGTCAGGCGGATCCGCCCGTCGGCGTAGGCATCTTCCACCGCGGTCCCGTTGACGACGACGGAGTCGACCCGGCGAGCGGCCAGGTCGAGGAAGGTCTCGGCGGACGGGTCGTTGGCGTCGAAGGTGATCCGGACCGTGGAGGTGAACGTGTCGTCCTCGGTCCCGGTCAGGTCGAGGTCGATCTCGTAGGCCACGTTCCGGATCAGGTCGGCGCGGACAGCGGCTTCGTCCCTGGTCAGGTTTGATGATTTCAAGGCGTGTCTTCGATCGGGCGGGCTCTTGGGTCGGCTCTGCAGGCTACCCCTCGTCGCCGTCGCGCCAACCGACCGGGCGTGCGGGTCAGCGGCGGCGTGTTCGGGCGATCGTGCGTTCCCGGCTGGCCCGTGCGGCGCAGGTGGTCAGCAGGGCCATGGCGGCGTCGAGGCGACCGAGCACGTCGTTGCCGAGGGCGGCCACGAACGCCCGATCACCAGCCGATTCCAGGGTCGCCATGGCGCTGGCCAGCTGGGTCGTGGCCGGTTGTTCGCCGGGACGGGCGGCAAGCACGAGCTGGGTGTCGTCGATGGTGTCGATCGCGTCCCGCAGGACGGTCAGCGTCTCCACGGTGTCGGCAGCCGCGACGGCGGCACCGATCACGGCACCGTCGATCAACGCCACGGCCTCCGCGCACCCACGGATCTGGTCCCAGCGGGCAAGCAGGCCGTCCAGCTCGCTCCACAGGTCGTCGTAGGCCACGTCCCGGGTCAGCTGGTGGCCGAGGGCAACCGCCTCCCACACGGTGTCCACCAACGCCTGCCGCACGGTTGCGTGCGGGGCGGTGTCGGCCGCCACGCACCCGAGCTCGATGGCCCGGGCGATTCGCTCGAGTCGATCGGTGATCGTGGTGTGGTCGAGGTGCGTCACGTCATCCGACGCTACCGCGGTCCGCCACACCGGGCGACGATGGACTACAACCGGTTCAGTCGTTCTGCACGCACCGTCACACCATCAGACGAGGACCTTGCGCTCCTCGAGGTAACCCTCCAGCTTGCGCTTGATGCGCTGGATGGCGTTGTCGATGGACTTGACCTGGCGCTCGAGTCCCTCGGCGATCTCGGCGTAGGTCTCCCCGTCGAGGTAGCGCTGCAGCACCTCGGCCTCGAGGTCGGAGAGGATCTGGCCGAAGTAGCTGCGGATGGAGGCCATCTCACCCTGCTGCACGATGCTGTCGGCTGGGTCCTCGCCCCCGTCGAACTGCTCGCCCAGCTCGGTGTCGGAGTCCTCGTCGCTGACCTTGGCGTGCAGGGACACGTAGGAGTTCAGGGGCGCGTGCTTCTGGCGCGTCGCGGTCTTGATCGCCGTGATGATCTGCCTGACGACGCAGAGCTCGGCGAACCCCCTGAAGGACGCCTCGTGCGTCGGGTCGTAGTCACGGATGGCCTTGTAGAGGCCCACCATGCCCTCCTGCACGACGTCCTCGCGGTCGGCACCCACGAGGAAGTACGAACGAGCCTTCATGCGGACGAACCCGCGGTATCGGTCCAGCAGCTGGTCGAGGGCTTCGCTGTCGCCGTTCCAGGTCCTGGAGACCAGCTCCTCGTCGCTGGCAGCAGCACCTCCGAGCGGGGTCGACGAACCCATGCTGGTCCTGTGGCTGGGTACTGCGGTCGGCGGCAAGTTGCCCTCCATGAGCGGCGGCTGGTACTGCGGCGGTAGTCAGCAACTGCAAACCCCCGTTGGCAGCGCGTTGCCGAGAGTTTACGTAGTCACGACTAGTCACTGGCAAAATACCGTAAGAGTCACGAGCCGTCGAGGGCGGGCTTGGGATCCGTCACGAGCGGGTCGGGCGCCAACCGCGCGACCGCACCTCGAGCCGCGCACCCACTGCAACGCTCGACTACCCGTTGTGATGGCGCCGTGACCACTCGAAGGCGGTGACCGCGGTGGCGGTCGCCGCGTTCAGCGAGTCGAGCCTGCCCGCCATCGGGATGGAGACCAGCGCGTCCACCCGTTCCGCGACGAGGCGCGACAGACCGGCACCCTCCTCGCCGATGACCAGCGCCACGCGCTCGTCCAGCAGGGGTTCGTCCCAGATCGTCCGGGGAGCGTCCCCCGCGAGCCCGAGGGACCACAAGCCGTGGTCGCGAAGCTCCTCCACGGCCCTGGTGATGTTGGTGGCGACCACGACCGGCACCCACGAGAGCGCACCGGCCGCGGCCTTCTCTGCCGCAGGGGACGGCGACGCGGCTCGCTTGGACCGGATCACGATGCCACCAGCGCCCGCCTGCTCGGCCACGCGCGCGATGGCCCCCAGGTTGCGGGGGTCGGTCACGCCGTCGAGGACCAGGACGAGGTCGGCGGTGGCGAGCCGATCCATGGAGGCGTAGGCGAACGGGGCGGCCAGGGCAACGACCCCCTGGTGGCGCACCTCTCCGGTCAACGCATCCATCTCGTCCCTGCTCGCGGTGCGCAGCGTCACCCCCGCATCCGCAGCCGCCTGCGCCAGGTCTGCCAGGGCGTCGACCTGGCGGGTGTCGATGATGACCGCCTCGAGGTCGCGACCTGCGCGGATCGCCTCGCGAACGGGCTGCCGGCCCGGGATCACGTAGCGGTCGGATCGACCGTCGCCACCGCGGACCTCCGATGGACGGGTGGTGGTCGGGCGAGACGGTCGACGGTTGCGTGGGCTCACCCCTCCACCGTACGGCGCCGCCCCTGACCCGTGTGCACAGCCGCACGCACCGTGACGTCCGGGCACGACCACCAGGGGCGGGTACGCTGAATGACTGACGCCGAACGGGCTCGAGGGGTGACGACAGCGTGTATTCGTCGACGGCAGAAAGTAATAAAGGACGGGTGGTCCGTGACCGATGAAAAGGCGATGGACTACACCCCGCCACGCCAGAACGTCCTGTCCCGCCTGCGCGACGAACAGGTCATCCGTCGGGTCGAACGTCAGGCGTTCGGCTTCTCGACCCAGAACTACCACCGCAACGAGCGAGTGAAGCGCGCCCTTTTCGCGGTGCTCTGCAGCCTGACGGGGCTGGGCCTCGCGGCGATGGCCATCCTCTAGCCCCACCGGGCGCTCGGCGGACGTCCCGACCGCTCGTCGGGGTCAGCGCACCCGTTCCACCAGGACGACCGCCGTGCAGGCGATCCCTTCCCCGCGGCCCACCATCCCGAGCCGATCAGTCGTCGTTGCCTTGACCGACACCGCGTCGACGGGCACGGCGAGGGCCTCGGCCGTCGCACGCCGCATCGCCGGGACATGCGGCGACAGGCGTGGCTTCTGGGCCAGCACCGTGGCGTCGACGTTGACCGTCCGCCACCCCTCGGCGGCCAGCCGATCGCGGGCCAGCGCGACGAAGGTGGCGCTGTCCGCCCCCTTCGTCCCGGGTTCGTCGACGCCCACGAGGTCGCCGATGTCACCCATCGCGACGGCGCCCAGCAGCGCATCGACGATGGCATGCAGGACCACGTCCGCATCACTGTGACCATCGAGGCCCGGTGCCCCCGGGATGACCACGCCGCCGAGCCGGAGCGGCCGCTCGTCGGTGGCGAAGGCGTGGGCGTCCACGCCCTGTCCGATGCGGATGGTCACGCGCGCTCCTCGTGGTCGCCCGACGCGAGGAAGGCCTCGGCCAGCAGCAGGTCGTCGGGATAGGTCACCTTCAGGTAGCGGGCGCTCCCCGGGACCAACACCACCGTGCCGCCCCCCGCCTCGACGAGGGCGAGGTCGTCGGTCGCGTCGACCCCTCGGGCGTGCGCTGCGTGGAGCACCTCGGCACGGAAGACCTGCGGGGTCTGGACGGCTCGCAGGGACGCGCGGTCGACGGTGCGGATCACCACCTCTCCGTCGGCGACCTCCTTCAGCGTGTCGGTGACCGGGAGGGCTGGAGCCGATGCGTCGGCGCCGTCCACCACCGCGGCGACTGCCCGCCGCAAGGCGGCGGCGTCCACCAGGGGCCGCGCAGCGTCGTGCACGGCGATGACGTCGACCGCGCCCAGCGCAGCCATCCCCGCCGCCACCGAGCCGGTCCGGGTGGCGCCGCCGGGCACGACCCGTGTGCCGGGTCCCATCCGCTCGACCTGCGCCAGGGCCTGCTCCATGTGGGTGGGTGGACCCACGACGACAACGTCGTCGGCTGCCGACGCCAGCCGATCGAGGGCATGTGCGAGCAGGCTGCGGCCGCCGAGCTCGACGAACGCCTTGGGATGGTCGTGGCCGAGCCGTGTACCCGATCCCGCGGCCACGATCACGAGCCCGACGCGGATCGCCGGGCGTCCGCTCATCCGGCGTCGCCCCGCAGCAGCCGTGGCCGGGGTGTCGGATCATCGGCCTCGAGCACCGACGCGAACAACATCCGGCCTCGGGACGTCGACACGATGCTCGTGACCTCCACGGAGAGGTCGTCACCGATGCGGTCGCCCGCACGTTCGACGACCACCATGGTGCCGTCGGGCAGGTAGCCGACCCCCTGCCCCTCCTCCCGGCCCCGCTTCGCCACCGTCAGGGGCAGTACCTGCCCGGGAAGGACCGGCGGTCGCAGGCTCTCGGCGAGGCTGTGGAGGTTGCGCACGGGGATGCCCTGCACCTCCGCGACCCGCGCCAGGTTCCCGTCGGTCGTCACGAGCGGGGTGCCGCGGAGACGGGCGAGCTTGAGCAGCTTGGTGTCGACCTCTTCTCCACCGGGGTCGTCCTCGAGCACCTCGACCCCGATCGAGGACAGCCGCTGGAGCGAGGCAAGGGTGTCCAGCCCCCGCTGCCCCCTGCCTCGACGTTCCGGGTCCGCGGAGTCCGCGAGGCCCTGCAGCTCGTAGAGGACGAACTCGGGCACGAGCAGGATCCCCTCCATCCACCCGTCGCGGCAGACGTCGACCAGGCGACCGTCGACGAGCGCCGAGCTGTCGAGCAGCTTGTAGGCCGACCCGCGGGCCCGGCCGCTGCTGGAGGGCAGGCGACCTCCCGCACCGAGGAACCGGAGCAGGTCGCCGGCTCGGCTGCGACCCAGCCGCATCCCCGCCCAGGCCATGGTGGCCATCACGATGACGGCCATGGGGACGGTGAAGGCCTTGCCCCCGAACAGCAGGACCGGCCAGGTGACCCCCGCGGCGATGACCAGGCCGAGGAGCATGCCGGCCGTTCCGGCCACGATCTCGCTGGCGGAGACCTCCTGGAGGGTCCGCTCGACGTCGGACATCCGCGACTGCGCGAATCGGCCGAGGACGCCACCGACGACGTAGCCGACACCGGCGCCGAGCGCGGTCAGGACGAGCTGCCCGGCCCCCTCGTCTGCCCCCATGCGTGAGGACACGTCCAGGGAGATGGCCGTGGCGAGCACCACGACCGCCAGCCGGATCAGCTCGACGAAAACGACGCCGCCCGGGACGTCAGACGATGACCGTGCCATGTCCGAGCTGTCTCCGGGCGGGGTGTTGTCTGGCGTGGGCGTGGACCCTACGCCGTGAGGACGTCGTCGAGGTAGGCCTCGGCGTCCTCGTCGGACTTGTCGAGGGCCGCAGCGAGCTCGGACACGAGCACCTGCCGCGCCTTGGAGAGCATGCGCTTCTCGCCGGCGCTGAGGCCCTTGTCGCCCTCGCGGAGGGCCAGGTCGCGGACGACCTCCGACACCTTCATGATGTCGCCGCCCTTGAGCTTCTCGTTGTTCGCCTTGAAGCGACGCGACCAGTTGGTGGGGACCTTCGCCCCGCGCATCGAGAGGACCTCGATGACCTTCTTGATCTGTGCGTCGTCGCACACCTGTCGGATGCCGACCTCGTCCGTCTGGTCAGCCGGGACCTTGATCGTCAGGTCTCCGTAGGTCAGTCGCAGGACCAGATATGACCGTTCCTCCCCCAGCAGCTTCCGCGTCTCCTCACGCTCGATCACTGCGGCGCCGTGATGCGGATACACAACAGTGTCGCCAACGGTGTAGGTCATATGCACTTCCCCTGTCCGACTCGGGTGGACGTTTTCTGCGGCTGGCCGGCGGGCAACCTGAGGTGACCCGAGCCGACTAGTGCGAACCCTTACTGTACCACGGAACAGGAGGGGCAACCAAATCAAAAGTGCTGGTCAGACGCGTACCAGACGGTGAACCCGTCATGAACGTGACCCATTCCGCGGACGGTTCGTGCACCGTCCGAAAGAACCATGCGACACAACGTCATCTGCACGGTTGTCAAGGGGCAATGGGTCAGGCGTAGCGCTCGAGGATGCTGGACTCCGCGAGTCGAGCGAGGCCCTCCTTGATGGCTCGCGCACGCGTCTCCCCGATGCCGTCGACGGTGCCGAGGTCCTCCAGGGTGGCGTCGAGCAGGTGGTCGACGCTGGAGAACTTGTCCACCAGCTTCTCCACGATCTGGTCCGGAAGGCGGGGGATGCGCGACAGCAGGCGGTACCCACGCGCCGTGACGGGACGTTCGTCGCCCTGCTCGGCAGGTGAGTAGCCGAGGGCCCTGGCGACCTTGCCGTGCTCCAGAAGCTCGGCGTCGTCGAGGGCGGCGAGCGCCTCCATGACCTTGGAGACCTTCCGGCGCCGGTCGGCGAGGTAGTCGGCGACCACGAGCTCGCGTTCGGACTCGACCCCGAGCAGGAGCTCGTCGAGCTGCAGCTGCAGCAGGCGACCCTCGGTCCCGAGCTCGGCGACGGCGTGCTCGATCTCCTCGGAGATGCGCGCGACCCGTTCGGCGCGCTGGAGGACCTGCACGACGTTGCCCAGGGTGACGACGTTCTCGATCTCCAGGGCGGACAGGGCGGCGGAGACCTCGTCCAGCCGGTTGCGGTACCGCTCGAGGGTGGCCAGCGCCTGGTTGGCCCGGAACATGATGGAGGACAGCTCCTCCAGCACGTGCTTGTGGCCACCGACGTAGACCGACACGATCTGCATCGACTCCGACACGCTGATGACCGGGATGTTGGTCTGCTTGGCCATGCGGTCGGCGGTGCGATGCCGGGTGCCCGTCTCCATCGTGGGGATCCCGGAGTCGGGCACGAGGTGCACGTTGGCCCAGAGGATGTTCTCGCAGGCGTTGTCGATGAGGATCGCGCCGTCCATCTTGGCGACCTCCGACAGGTGCTGGGCCGTCAGCTTGGCCTTCAGCTGGAAGCCGCCGGACCGCAGCTCCTCCATCTGCTTGTCGTAGCCGAGGACGATGAGGGCGCCCTTGCCGGCCTTGATGATCCGCTCGATACCCGCGCGCAGAACCGTTCCTGGTGCGACCTGCTGGAGCATGTCCACCAGGGCATCGTCACGTTCTGCCACTGCTCTCCCTCTCTCGACCGCGGCCATGATACCCACGCCTCGCACGACGACGGGCAGGGTGATCGCTCAACCCTGCCCGAGGCGTGTGCCAGCGGTCGCCGGCGACGGTGGCTGTCAGGCCGTGGTCTTGCGCGCGGCCAGCGCCGTGTAGCCGAGGATCCCGGCGGTGATGGAGGCTGCGAGGATGCCGACCTTCGCCTCGTCGACCAGCAGCGGATCGCCGAACGCGAGCCCGGAGATGAAGATCGACACGGTGAACCCGACACCGGCCAGCAGGCCCACGCCGGCCATCTCGAGCCAGCCGACGCCGCGGGGCAGCTTGGCCACCCCGGAACGGATGACCAGGAACGACGCCGCCATGACACCCAGCGGCTTGCCGACCACCAAGCCGACGATCACGCCGAGCGGCACCGGATCGGTCAGCAGCGCCCCGAAGGAGTCGCCCGACAGCTCCACGCCGGCGTTGGCCAGGGCGAACAACGGCAGGATCACGAAGGCCGACCAGGGGTGCAGGCGGTGCTCCCAGATACGCAGGGGCGACACGGCGTCTCGGGAGACGACCGCGATGTTCTCCAGCTCGTTCTGCTCGGACTCGTCGGCGACGCCGTCCTCCGGGCGCGAGCGCAGGGCGGTCAGGCGGTCGTGGATGAGGCCGAGCACAGCCGATGGCGGGTGCAGCGGGAACGCGGGGGTCAGCAGGCCGAGGATCACACCGGCGATGGTGGCGTGGACGCCGGACTCGAAGACCGCCAGCCACAGGAACGCCGCCAGCAGGACGTAGGGGACGATCGCGTAGACCTTCAGGCGCTGCAGGACGAGGATCGCCCCGACGGCCAGCGCCGCCGCACCCAGCCAGCCGAAGTTCAGGCTGGAGGTGTAGAAGATCGCGATGACCAGGATCGCGCCGATGTCGTCGACGATCGCGAGGGTCAGCAGGAACACCCGCAGGCTGGCCGGGGCACGCTTGCCCACCAGCGCCAGGATGCCGACGGCGAAGGCGATGTCGGTGGCCATGGGGATACCCCAGCCGTTCGCCCCCTCTCCGCCGAGGTTGATGGCCACGTAGACCAGGGCAGGCACGACCATGCCGCCGAACGCCGCCGCGATGGGGAGCGCAGCACGGCGAGGGTCCTTCAGGTCACCGTGGACCAGCTCGCGCTTGATCTCCAGGCCGGCAACGAAGAAGAACACCGCCATCAGCAGGTCGTTGATCCAGTGCTCGACGGACTCGTCGAGGACGAGGAAGCCAAGGTCGATCGTGATGTGGTGGTCGACGAACGCGTGATAGCTCTCGGCGAACGGGCCGTTGGCCCAGATCAACGCGACCGCTGCCGCGAGCACCAGGACGATGCCGCCCGATGCCTCGGTGTGCAGGAACTGCTGCAGCGGCTGCACGATCTTGCGCGCGCTGATCCGGTCGCTGTCGGCGTACGACCGGTTCAGGCTGTTGGCCGGTTCGGTCTTGTTCTCGAGGTCGCTCGTCACATCTTCACCGTGTGTGATCGTGTCCGACAATGCAGGCTCCAGGATGCGTGGGCCTGCATGTCCAGGCCGTCGGAGTCTGGTCGGCATGCGCCGCGCCGAGCTTAGCGCGCGGGGTGGATCCTCCGGCAGTCGACCGGTCGCCGCCGCCGCCTCAGCGCAGGAACCTGCGCCAGGCCCGGGCCGCGAGCGCCGCCCCCGGCGTGGCGGCCGCGACACCCTGCAGCGGCGGGACCACGAGTCCACCGTCGGACGGCTCGTCGTCGCCCTGGTCACGCTGGGTGGTCCCGACCGACGAGCCGTGCCGTGTCCCGACCAGACCCGGATGCCGCGGCATGTCCGCGGTGACGGCGTCGAGGGCGGGGGCGGGGGTCGGATCGGGCCCCGTGTCGCCGCCGGCGGTGGCGTCGGCAGTCAGGTACCGCTCGATCTCGTGGTCCAGCTCCGCTCCCATCAGCAGGACGGTGAAGGAGTAGTTCAGCCAGACGAGCAGGACGATCACCCCCGCGAACGCCCCGTAGGTCGCCGCGTAGGACTGCGAGAAGCTGACGTAGAGCCCGAACAGGAAGCTGAGCAGCAGCCAGCCACCGACGCCGAGCACCGCACCGGGGGTGAGGAACCGCAGCCGTGGCCGGTCGCGGTTGGGCCCGAACCAGAACGCGAAGCCGAAGAACAACATCAGGATGGTGATCGCCGCCACGTACCGGCCCAGGCCGATCAGCAGGCGAAGGGGCGAGTCGAGGACCTCCTGCGGCAGGACGAGCTCCAGCAGCGTCGGGCCGAAGACGATGGCCACGAACATGCCGATCAGGGCCAGGGCCAGCGCGCCGATGACGCCCAGCGAGGTCAGTCGCAGGCCGACGAAGCCCCGGTCCTCCTTGCGGTCGTAGGCCTTGTTCAGCGCGTTGATCAGCGCCGCAGCGGCCCCGCTGGCCGCGAAGAGCCCTGCCCCGATGGAGATGATCAGCGCTACGGTGCCGTCCTCCTTCAGGTTCTCCAGCGCCGTCTGCAGGGCGTCCTCGACGAAGTCCCTGGCGCTCCCCGGGATCAGGTCGCCCGCAGCCGCCACCATCGCCTCGATGTCGGCGGTCGAGACGACCTGGGCGGCGATCGCGACGGCGGCGATGAGGCTCGGCACGAGGGCCAGCACGATCCTGAGGGTGACCACGGCGGCCAGGTTGGACACCTCGTCGGCCTTGAACTCCTGTCCGGTGTTGCGCAGCACCGTGCGCCAACCGTCACCGCCGAGCTTCCACCAGGACCGCTCGTCGAGCGCCTGCGCTGTCGTCCCTGCCATGTCGTGCCCCGGTCAGTCCTCGCGGTCCCGTTCGCCGTCCCGAGACTTGCCCGTCGTTCCCGGCAGCGCAAACCCGCGGCCGCTCCGCACCACCAGCCCGTCGGCCACCAACGCGTCCAGGACCGCTTCCCCGTGTTCGCCGGCGAGCTCGAGGGCTGCCCCGCCCTCCAGCAGGCCCGCACGGGCCGCAGCGATGATCCTCCCGCGCGCCTGGCGGGCCGATCCCTCGAACCGACCCTGCGGGCGGGGACGGTGGGCACCTCGCCCGGCGGGGTCCTCCTCGGGCCCTCCCGCCCAGCTGCACGTCGCCATGACGGGACACCCCTCGCACGCTGGTGTCCTGGCCCGGCAGACCGTGGCCCCGAGGTCCATGAGCGCCGCTGCGGTGGCCGCGCCCCTCCCCCACCGCACCGCCCCGTCGGCCAGCGCCTGGGCGTCCGCACGGTCCAGCACCCTGCCGGTGTGGCGGGCGACGACGCGGGCCACGTTGGTGTCGACCGGGACGACGTCACGATCGAAGGCGAAGGCGAGGACGGCCCGGGCCGTGTAGGGGCCGACCCCGGGGAGGGCCAGCAGGCCGTCGAGGTCGTCGGGCACCTCACCTCCGTGCCGCTCCACCATCACCACCGCAGCACGGTGCAGGTTGACCGCCCGGCGGTTGTAGCCCAGCCCCACCCACAGGTCGATGACCTCCGCCGGGGCGGCCTCGGCCATGGCCGAGGGATCGGGGAACCGCTCGACCAGCTCCACCCAGCGGCCGGCGACGCGCTCGGCCTGGGTCTGCTGGGCCATCACCTCGCTGAGGAGGATCCCCCAGGGGGTGGTGCCGGGCGCCCGCCACGGCAGGTCCCGGTCGTCGGGCCGATGCCACGCCAGCACACCCTCGACGAGCGCACGAACCGCGTCGTGATCGGCCGGGTCGTCAGCCGGGTCGTCAGCGGAGGGAGGAGGGGCACCCATGCTGGGTAGCCTGCCGCGAGATGGAGCAGCTGCACCCAACCCACGTGCCCGAGGTCGACGCCTACGAGGCCCACCGCCCGCCGGCGGACGAGCCGTCGTGGCTGCGGGTCAACATGGTCAGCAGCCTCGACGGGCACATCGTCGACGACGACGGGGTCAGCGGGGGGTTGGGTGGCGAGGCGGACCGGCTGGCCTTCTTCGCGATGCGCCATCACGCCGACGCCATCCTGGCCGGCGCGGGCACCGTTCGGGCCGAGGACTACGGCGGCATGCGGGTCCGCGACACGATGCGAGCCGCACGGGAAGCCGACGGCCGGGTCGACCCGGCGCCCATCGTGGTGGTGACGGCGTCGGTGGACCTCGACCCCACCTCCCGGTTGTTCACCGACACCCGCGTCCCGCCGATCGTGCTGACCACGACCGACGCGGATCCCGAGGCGGTCCAGCGCGTGGCCGAGGCGGGTGCCCGTGTCGTCAGCGCGGGTGAGGGTCGCGTCGACCTAACGGAAGGCCTGGCCGTCCTCCGGGAGTCCCTGGGCCTGCACCACGTCCTGTGCGAGGGCGGGCCGGGGCTGAACGCCGCCCTGCTGGCCGCCGACCTCGTCGACGAGCTGTGCCTGACGCTGGCCGCGACCGTCGTGGGCAGCGACGACCCCAGGCGCATCGCCGGCGGTGCCCACCCCGAACGCCGGATGGCCCTCTCCCGCGTCCTCCACCAGGACGGCGAGCTGCTGCTCCGCTACACCCGCACACGCTGACACGACCACTGAAGCGGGGCGGCAGGAGGCGGCGGGCGGCGGCGAGCCGCGATGTGCACCTCGGCGCCGTTGGGCGCACAGGTGCACAGGACCGGGAGCGGATTGTGCAGTTCAGCGCAGTTGTGGATCAAGCTGCACGAGACGGTGGAGGGACGGGTCGCCGTCCCGGCGGGGGGACGGGTCAGAAGAGCTTGAGCTCGTCGGACTCGATACCGCGCAGCTCGTCGTAGTCCACCTCGACGCAGGCGATGCCCCGTGACTCCGCCAGGACGCGGGCCTGGGGCTTGATCAGCTGTGCGGCGAAGATGCCCCTGACCGGACGCAGCAGCGGATCACGGTCCATGCGCTCCAGGTAGCGGGTCAGCTGCTCGACCCCGTCGATCTCGCCGCGCCGCTTGATCTCCACCGCCACGGCCTGCCCGTCGGCGTCCCGGAGCAGCAGGTCCACGGGCCCGATGTCGGTGGGGTACTCGCGGCGGACCAGCTGGAGGTTCTCGCCGATGGCGTCGGTGTTGGCCGCCAGCAGCTCCTGCAGGTGTGCCTCGACCCCGTCCTTGGTCAGGCCGGGGTCCTCGCCGAGCTCGGTCTCGGTCTCCCAGATGCGCTCGTGCAGGGTGATGGTCAGCGTCTCGCCCTTGGGGGACGTCACGACCCAGCGGTCGTCCTCCTCCTCCAGCCGGTTGGGGGCGTTCATCCAGTTGAGGGGCTTGTAGGCACCACCGTCGGCATGGATGGCGACACAGCCGTCGGCCTTGACCATGATCAGGCGACGGGCCTCCGGCAGGTGGGCGGTCAGCCGACCGTCGTAGTCCACGGTGCAGCGGGCGATGAGTAGGCGCATGGGACCGGCAGCGTAGATGCCGGCACGGCCGCGTGCCCGGTCAGGCCGCGAGGCCGCGACGCTGGCGCGCCGATGCCCGCAGGTGGAGCGCGTGCATCGGGTCGATCGCCGCAGCGGCCTCCACCGCGTCCAGCTCCTCGCGGATCTCCGACACCCGCGTGTGGCCGTCCCACAGCACCACTCCGGCGCTCACCTCGGGACGCACGACAACCCCATCGAGGAGGACCGGCGCATGCGCACGATCCACCAGCCGCTGGGCGGTTCGCAGCGCGATGTCGCTGTCGGCGACCTCGGCGAGGACGACGACCACGCGGTCGTCCCCCACCCGGGCGGTCAGGTCCACTCGCCGGACGGTGCGCATCAGTCGCTCGGCGACGGCGTCCGCCACGAGTTCCACATCGGCCCGGCCGCGCACGGGATGGACTCGGAGGGACACCAGGGCGACCTCCTCTCGCCCGGCCTCGACCATGTCCAGCCGAGCCCTCAACACCTCCTCCGCGGGAAGGGTGTCAAGGGGCTCGGACGACCCGATGCGCGCCCCCGTCGCGTCGAACCACGCCGCCGGCATGCGGGCGAGCAGCTCGCGGCGTCGCGCCCCGAGCAGGGCGGCGGTTGCGTCGGCGGCCAGCTGTCGCTGGGACGGCCCGTCCAGCGTCGTCGCACCAGAGGGACCACCGAGTCGGTTGCCGAGCACGATCACGCCGAGCGGTTCGCTGTCCATCAACGGGACGACGATCGCGTCGTCGACACCCATCCGTGCCAGCCACGGCCGCAGCGGGTGGGCGTCGCCCTCGCGGAGGTCGGCCGGCCGGGGGTCCACCGCCAACCACGCGGTCATCAGCTCGCACAGCTCCTCCGGCGGGCGCGTCTCGATGGTGGTCAGCTGACCGTCCTCCAGCGAGACCCTGGCAACCGCCTTGTTCGGTGGCGTCACGAAGAGCGCGTCGGCCCGGGTGGCTCCCGTGGCCGTCGCCAGCCCGTCGAGGAGATGACGGAGCGCGGCGTCGACCCCCACGGCCTCGCGGGCGCGGTGGACGACCTTCGCGACCACCTCGGGTGCGACGACCGCAGCACGCCTGCGGCCGGCAGCGCGGGCGGTGACGACACCGAGCAGCCCGACGGTGGCAACGGCGATCAGCAGCTCAGGCACGGGCACCCCTGCTCCTCAGGCGACTACGAAGGGCAAGAGCAATACTACCGTGCGTCAACCCACCGGACCAGTCCCGATTCTCCGGGTTCCGGAACGACTGAGCCCCAAGGACGAGCGGGCCCTGGACGAACGAGCGCCATCCTGAACGAGCGAGGGCCCGACGCGCTTGGTGCGTCGGGCCTGTGCTGTGCGTTGACGTCCCCCCTGATCACCTGGGCTCTTGGCGCCCGCCGGGAACGGATCGACGTCGTGTGGTGAGCTTCACGTGACTCGTTGTCCGGATCACGAACGAAGCGTTACCTCATCGTAGCCCGAGGTGAACCCGGAGCCAACAACTTGTCCTCGCTGCGTCACATCCACCAACACCGCGACACCGGCGCCCCTGCACCGAACGCAGGAGGAGCGCCGTGCGATGCACGACGCTCCTCCGACGACTCGAACGGTCAGTCCTCGGCGCTCGCCAGCTCCATCGGCGGCACCTCGGGAGCGTCCATGGCCCGGAAGACCACAGCGTCGTCCTCGATGTCGGCGACGATCAGCTGGTTGGCGGAGAACTCGCCGTACAGCAGCTTCTCGCTGAGCACGTCCTCGATCTCGCGCTGGATGGTGCGGCGCAGCGGACGGGCACCCAGGGTCGGGTCGTAACCCTTCAGGCTCAGCCAGTCCTTGGCGTCCTCGGTCAGCTCGATGTCGAGTGCCTTGGCCTTCAGCTGCTCCTTCACGCGCTTCATCATCAGGTCGACGATGTTCTTGACCTGCGCCTGGGTCAGCGGGTGGAAGACGATCGTGTCGTCGATGCGGTTGAGGAACTCGGGCCGGAAGTGGCGCTTGAGCTCGTCGTCGACCTGCTCCTTCATCTGCTCGTAGTGCGACTTCTCGTCCGCTTGGGCAGCGAAACCGGTCGGCGTCTTGCCGAGGTTCCGGGTCCCCAGGTTGGAGGTCATGATCAGCACGGTGTTCTTGAAGTCCACGGCCTTGCCCTGCGAGTCGGTCAGGCGACCGTCCTCGAGGATCTGCAGCAGGGAGTTGAAGACGTCCGGGTGGGCCTTCTCGACCTCGTCGAAAAGCACCACGCTGAACGGCCGACGGCGCACCGCCTCGGTCAGCTGGCCGCCCTCCTCGTAGCCGACGTAGCCGGGAGGCGAACCGATCAGGCGGCTGACCGTGTGCTTCTCCTGGTACTCCGACATGTCGAGGTGGATCAGGGCGTCCTCGTCGCCGAACAGGAACTCCGCCAGCGTCTTGGCCAGCTCGGTCTTCCCGACACCGGAGGGGCCGAGGAAGATGAACGAGCCGGACGGACGCTTGGGGTCCTTCAGGCCGGACCGGGTCCGACGGATGGACTTGGAGACGGCCACGATGGCCTCTTCCTGGCCGATGATCCGCTTGTGGAGCTCGGCCTCCATCCGCAGCAGCTTCTGGGTCTCCTCCTCGGTCAGCTTGAAGACCGGGATGCCCGTCCAGTTGCTGAGGACCTCGGCGATGTCCTCCTCGTCCAGGGTCAGGACGGTGTCCAGGCCAGAGGACTTCCATTCCTTCTCGCGCTCGGCACGACGCTCGAGGAGCTTCTTCTCTTCGTCGCGCAGGCGCGCCGCCTTCTCGAAGTCCTGGTCGTCGATCGCCTGTTCCTTCTGCTTGCGGACCTTGTTGGCCTCGTCCTCGAGGTCCTGCAGGTCCGGCGGCGCGGTCAGGCGACGGATGCGAAGCCGGGAGCCGGCCTCGTCGAGCAGGTCGATGGCCTTGTCCGGAAGGAAGCGGTCGGAGATGTAGCGGTCGGCGAGGTTGGCGGAGGCCACCAGCGCCGCGTCGGTGATGGTGACGCGGTGGTGGGCCTCGTAGCTGTCGCGCAGGCCCTTGAGGATCTCGATCGTGTGGACGATGGAGGGTTCCTCCACCGTGATCGGCTGGAAACGACGCTCGAGCGCCGCGTCCTTCTCCAGGTGCTTGCGGTACTCGTCGATCGTGGTGGCACCGATGGTCTGCAGCTCGCCGCGGGCCAGCATCGGCTTGAGGATGCTGGCGGCGTCGATCGCACCCTCGGCGGCACCCGCGCCGACGAGCGTGTGCAGCTCGTCGATGAACAGGATGATGTCGCCGCGGGTGGTGATCTCCTTGAGCACCTTCTTGAGGCGCTCCTCGAAGTCACCGCGGTACCGGGAACCGGCGACCAGTGCGCCGAGGTCCAGGGTGTAGAGCTGCTTGTCCTTCAGCGTCTCGGGGATGTTGCCCGACACGATCATCTGGGCGAGGCCCTCGACGATCGCGGTCTTGCCGACACCCGGCTCGCCGATGAGCACGGGGTTGTTCTTGCGCCGGCGCGACAGCACCTGCATGACCCGCTCGATCTCGCGCTTGCGGCCGATGACCGGGTCGAGCTTGCCTTCGCGGGCGTGCTGGGTGAGGTTGCGACCGAACTGGTCGAGCACCGGGGAGCCCTTGGACTCGCCCTCGCCCTGGCTGCCGGGGGCAACGCCTGCCTTGGGGCTGCCCGACGGGGAGCCCTCACCACCGGCGTAGCCGCTGAGCAGCTGGATGACCTGCTGGCGCACCCGGTTCAGGTCGGCGCCGAGCTTCTGCAGGACCTGGGCCGCGACGCCCTCGCCCTCGCGGATCAGCCCGAGCAGGATGTGCTCGGTCCCGATGTAGTTGTGGCCGAGCTGCAGCGCTTCCCGCAGGGACAGCTCGAGGACCTTCTTCGCGCGGGGCGTGAAGGGAATGTGGCCGGCAGGGGCGGTCTGCCCCTGGCCGATGATCTCCTCGACCTGCTCGCGCACGCCTTCCAGGGAGATGCCGAGGGACTCCAGCGCCTTCGCAGCGACGCCTTCTCCCTCGTGGATCAGCCCGAGCAGGATGTGCTCGGTGCCGATGTAGTTGTGGTTGAGCATCCGAGCTTCTTCTTGCGCGAGCACTACGACTCGCCGGGCTCGGTCGGTGAAGCGTTCGAACATATCGTCTGCCCCCTGAAGGCGGTAGCGGGGAGTCGGTGAAGGGTATCGCGTCACTCCGATGGCAGAGGGACGGATCGTGATCCCAACCTGGAGGCCACCCTACCCGTGGGCGCAATGACACGCCGGAGCACGACAACCGTGACAACAGGTGGATCGGCCCGTCCGAGGCGCGTCTGAGCGTCCCGTGCAACGCCGGATCGGAAAGGTGTGGTCCGAGGCTTCAGGTGGCCCCCGGGCGTGCCGATCGAAGTGTGGAGGTTCCGCCAGGGTGGCGGGGCCGTTGCTTCACGGATGAGGCAGGAACGCACATATGGACATGGCACTCATCGGAGGGCTCGTACTCTCCTTCCTCGCGATCATCGTCTCGACGCTGATCGACGGGAACAGCTTCGGACCGCTGATCGGCCCGTCGTCGTTCGTGCTGGTCTTCTTCGGCGCCCTCGGCGCAGGGATGACCGGCCTGAACAAGGAGGACCTGGGACGGATCCCCAAGACGGCGATCAAGGCCATCAAGGGCGCGACGTTCGAGAACTCGGGGACCGTCACGATGATGGCCCAGCTGGCCGACGTGGCGCGCCGTGAGGGCGTGCTGGCGCTGGAGTCACGGCTGGACGGCATCGAGGACGCCTTCCTGCGCAAGGGCGCGCAGCTGATCCTCGACGGCGTGGACTCCGAGAAGGTCGAGGAGGCCATGAGCATCCAGATGGAGTCGACCCTCAGCCGGCACAAGCTGATGATCGCCTTCTACGAGGCCGTCGGCGGCTACCTGCCCACGTTCGGCATGATCGGCACGGTCATCGGCCTGATCAACATGCTGGGCAACCTCTCCGACCCCTCCCAGCTGGGCGCCGGCATGGCCGTGGCGCTGCTGACCACGCTGTACGGCGTGATGTTCGCCAACCTCGCCTTCATGCCCATCGCCGGCAAGCTCAAGCTGCTGATGGAGCAGGAGCAGACCGCCATGAAGGTGGTGCTCGACGGGGTGCTCAGCATCCAGGCGGGCATGAGTCCGCAGATGCTGGTCGAACGGCTCGAGTCCTATCTGCCCCCTGCCGAGCAGCAGGGCTACAGCGACCGCATGGCGGCCGCGGCCTAGCCGCGCGCCCCGATCGGAGAGCTCTCGTGGCCAAGCACAAGTGCGTCATCCCCGACCCGCCGCCGGACACCACCCGGTGGATGGGCACCTACGGCGACATGGTGACCCTGCTCATGGCGTTCTTCGTGATGCTGTTCGCCGTCTCGGAGACCAACAACGAGAAGTTCATCGCCTTCGTCGCGGGGCTCGCCGGCCCGTTCGACAACCCGGCGCTGGAGCTCGGGATCGTCGACGGCGCGGCGCTGCCCGAGACCAGCGTCAGCCCGATCTCGTTGGTGGCCCCCCAGCCGGGGTACCGCGACGAGTTCAGCCAGGAGGCCCTCGAGGAGGTGTCGGCGCAGGAAGCCGCGCGGGAACAGCTCGCCGAGGTCGAGACCGCGCTGGAGGAGGTGCTGGAGGTCACCGACGTGCCCATCACCGTCGAGATCCGCGCTGACGCCCGGGGGCTGGTGGTCAGCATCTCCACCGACCACGTGCTGTTCGACGTCGGGGCGGCGGAGATCTCCGCGGCCGGTCGGCAGCTGATCGCCGAGATCGCCCCCGTGCTGGTGGACGCCCCCAACAGCGTCGTGATCGAGGGACACACCGACGACACACCGCTGTCCGCCGGCGGCGACACCAACTGGAACCTCTCCACCGACCGGGCCGTCGCGGTCCTCGAGCTGCTCGGGACCGAGCACGGCATGCCGTGGGACCGCATCTCGGCGTCCGGCTACGGCGAGCACCGGCCGCTCGTGCCGAACACCTCGGCGGAGAACCGGGCCGTCAACCGTCGCGTGGAGATCCTCGTCGTGGGCCTCGACATCGCCGATGAGGGCGCCCCGCCCCCACCCGCCGACGCCGTGACGGGCGACCCGTCGACCACCACCGCGACCCCCGCTCCGGAGGTCGTGACGGGGATCGTCGAGGACCCGATCGGTGACCCGGTGGCCAGCGCGGACATCTCCGGTGACCCACTCGCCGGGGCGGCCGTCGGTGCCGCCGCGGGTGGACCGACCCTGGCGGCGATCCTCGGCCAGTAGCGGGTAGCGTGGGCCCGACCATGGAGTCCACGCGAGCGGACCGGTGGCTGTGGGCCATCCGGTTGTACAAGACCAGGGCCACGGCTGCGGACGCCTGCAAGGCCGGCCACGTCACCGTCAACGGCAAGAAGGCGAAGCCGGCCGCACCCGTCCGTGTCGGCGACCGCATCGAGGCGCGGGTCAACCAGCACCAGCGCGTCGTGGAAGTCCTGCGGGTGATCGACTCGCGGGTCGGCGCCCCGATCGCGGTGGAGTGCTACGCCGACCACTCCCCTCCCCCGCCGCCGCGGGAATCGGCTGCCTCGCTGGCGGGAGCCCGCGACCGCGGGAGCGGTCGCCCCACGAAGAAGGACCGCCGCGAGATGGAGCGCCTCCGCCGCCTGCGCTGACTACAGGTCGGCGAGGCGGTCGTCGATGTGGCGCCGCTCGACGACGTTGTCGGTCAGGGCGCGGGCGCGGGTGAAGGCCTCGCGGGCGTCGTCGGTCCGGCCGAGCCGGGCGAGCAGGTCCGCGCGGGCGGCGTGGAGCAGGTGGTAGCCGTCGAGTCCGTCGATCCGGTCGATCGCGGTCAGGCCGGCCACGGGCCCCTCTGCCATGCCGACGGCCACCGCGTGGTTGAGGGCGATGACCGGGGAGGGGTCGCCGACCGACAGCGCGGCGTAGAGGCCCGCGATCTGGGCCCAGTCGGTGTCGCCCCACGTCGCGGCCTCGGCGTGGACGGCCTGGATGGCGGCCTGGACCTGGTAGGGGCCCGGGCGGCCGCGGCGCAGCGCCCGTTCGACCAGCGCGCATCCCTCCTCGATCAGCCCGCGGTCCCAGCGCGTCCGGTCCTGGTCCTCCAGCCTGACCAGCCGGCGGCCACGGGTGCGGCTGCGGCGTCGGCTGTCGATGAGCAGCATCAGCGCGAGCAGGCCGGTCACCTCGGGTTCGTTGGGCATCAGGCGGTGCAGCAGGCGGCCCAGGCGGATGGCCTCCCCCGACAGCTCGGCGTCCAGCAGGACCTCGCCCTCGGCCCGCAGGTAGCCCTCGTTGAAGATCAGGTACACGCACGACAGCACGGCCGCGAGCCGCTCGGCAAGCAGGTGGTCGGGAGGGACTCGGAACGGAACGCCCGCGACCCTGATCTTCTTCTTGGCACGGGTGATCCGGGCGGCCATGGTCGACTCCTGCACCATGAACGCACGGGCGATCTGCGGGGTGGTCAGGCCCGCGACCAGGCGAAGGGTCAGGGCCACCTGGGCGTCCTGGGCGAGGGCGGGGTGGCAGCAGGTGAACATCAGCCGAAGTCGGTCGTCGACGATCGTCTCGGCGAACGGGTTGTCGTCGGCCCCCGCCTGCCGGCGGTCCAGCTCGACGGCCATCTCCGCGGTCTTGGCCTCCAGTCGGCCCGCCCGCCGCAGCTTGTCGATCGCGCGGTTCCGGGCAGTGGTCAGGATCCAGCCCCCCGGGTTGTCCGGCGGATCGTCGGCCCAGGTGTGGAGCGCCCGTGCGTAGGCCTCCTGCACCGCTTCCTCGGCGAGCGCGAGGTCGCCGAAGGCACGGACCAACGAACCGACCGCCCGGCCCTGGTCGTCACGGAACGCCCGCTCGACCAGGGCACGGGGGTCCACGGGCGTCCTCAGCGGATCGTGCGCAGGGGCCGGACCTCGACCGACCCCAGCCGTGCGTCGGGGATGCACCGCGCCACGTCGAGCGCGGCGTCGAGGTCGGGACAGTCCAGCAGGTAGTACCCGGCCAGGTGCTCCTTGGTCTCGGCGAACGGCCCGTCGGTCACGACGGCCTCACCGCCCCGGACCCGCACGGTGGTGGCGACATCGGGGGCCGCCAGGGGGCTGGCGTCGACCAGGTAGCCGGTCGACGCCACGTGCGCGTGCAGCACGTCGTAGTCGGCGTACAGCTGTCGCTGGCCGTCCTCCCCCAAGCGGTTCCACTCCTGGATGTCGGAGCGGATCAGGAGCATGTACTTCACGCCCGACTACCCCTCCTCGTCGAAGACCATGACCTGGCGCACCTCGGCGGTGACGCTGGGCGGCAGCTTCCTGGCCCAGTCGAGGGCCGCGGCCTCGTCCTCGACGTCGAGGACGTAGTAGCCGCCGATGACCTCCTTGGTCTCCGCGAACGGCCCGTCGGTCACCGTTCCCGTGGCCACGGCGACCGTCTTGGCGGTCTCGACCGGGTACAGGGCGTCGCCCGCCACGAACACACCGGCGTCCTTGGTCGCCTGGTCGTAGGCGAACCACAGGGGCATCTCTGCGGCTGCCTCCTCCTCGGTCTGGTCGGTGCCGCCGGCGAGCAGGATCATGTACTTCATGGTGATCTCCAGGGTTCGGGGCCGGACCTCTGCCGGCCACTCACCACTCTGACGAACCGGGATGCTCGATATCGACAGCGTGCCGAAAGAAGTTCCCGTCGCTCAGGCCTCCGGCCGGAGCGTCGGGCCCTGTTTGCCCAGGGGGGCTCCGCCCCCCTTCGACCCCCCGGAGTTCCCGTCGCTCAGGCCTCCGGCCGGAGCGTCGGGAACAGGATCACGTCGCGGATGGTCTGGACGTCGGCGAGGAGCATGACGAAGCGGTCCACGCCGATGCCGAGGCCCCCGGTCGGGGGCAGTCCGTACTCCAGGGCGCGGAGGTAGTCCTCGTCCAGGCCCATCGCCTCGGCGTCGCCTGCGGCCTTGGCGGCCACCTGCGCGTCGAACCGCGCGCGCTGGTCGTCGGGGTCCGACAGCTCGGAGAAGCCGTTGGCCAGCTCGCGACCAGTCACGATCAGCTCGAACCGTTCGGTCACGTGCGGCAGGTCACGGTGGCTGTGCGCCAGCGGGGAGGTCTCGATGGGGTGCTCGGTCACGAACGTCGGCTGCCACAGGGTGTGCTCGACCAGCTTCTCGTAGAGCTCCACGATCAGCTTCTGGACCCCCCAGCCGTTCTCCCAGCGGACCTCGTGGGTGTCGCACAGCGCACGGACGTCGTCGATGTCGCTGTCGTAGCCGAGGTCCTCGCGGCCGGTGGCCTCGCGGGCCAGCTCCAGCAGCGGTCGGCGCGCGAAGTCACCGCCGAGGTCGACCTCGCGACCGTCGTAGGTGACCGTGGTCCCGCCGGTGGCCTCGACGGCGGCACGCTGGACGAGCGCCTGCGTCAGGGCCATGACGCCCTCGTGGTCGGTGTGGGCCTCGTAGGTCTCCAGCATCGTGAACTCGGGGTTGTGCCGCGTGGACAGCCCCTCGTTGCGGAACACGCGTCCGAGCTCGAAGACCCGGTCCATGCCGCCGACGATCAGCCGCTTGAGGTACAGCTCCGGCGCGATGCGCAGGTACAGGTCGATGTCGAGGGCGTTGTGGTGGGTGACGAACGGCCGGGCGGTGGCGCCGCCGGGGATCGGGTGCAGCAGCGGGGTCTCGACCTCGAGGAACTCCCGGTCGATCAGCTCCGCCCGGAGGGCCTGCATCGCCCGGGTCCGGATCTCGAAGACTCGGCGCGAGTCGTCGTTGACGATCAGGTCGACGTAGCGCTGGCGGTAGCGGGTGTCGGTGTCGCTGAGCCCGTGCCACTTGTCGGGCAGCGGGCGCAGCGCCTTGGACACCAGCGTGACCTCGCTGGCCATGACCGACAGCTCACCACGACGCGAGCGGATGATCCGGCCCGTGACCGCGACCCAGTCGCCGGTGTCGAGGCAGTCGACGTGCCCCATCGCGTCCTCGCCCACCTCCTTCTTCGACACCATGGCCTGCAGGTCCTCGCCCCGCTCGCGCAGGACCAGGAAGACCAGCTTCCCCATGCCACGCCGCATCACGATCCGCCCGGCGACGGTGACGACCTCGTCGGTCTCCTCCCCTGCGTCCAGGCGATCGGCCCACGCCGCGTTGACGGCGCGGATGCGGTCGGGCACGTCGACGCCGACGGGGTAGGGCTCCACGTCGTCGGCCCGCCACGCCTCCAGCTTCTCGCGTCGCTGGCGCACCAGCTCGTCGAGGTGGCTGGCGTCGGAGGCGCTCGCCGCGTCGGTGGACGCGTCGGCGGAGGGAGCGCCGGTCACGGCGTCGGGCTGGGGGGAGGTGGAGTCGGACACAGGCGCGAAGGGTAGGTCACCCTGCCCGCTTCGTGCACCCTGTGGACGACTGCAGCGGCCGTGGGTTCGACCTCGCTACTGTTCAGCGGGTGAGCCAGCCCCCCAGCTTCGAGCCGTACCAGCCGACGTGGACCCAGCCCGCCCCCGAGCCGTCCCCGCCCGCAGGTCCGGCCGGCCGTGGCCGCACGGCCGTGCTCCTGACGGCGGTCATCGTGCTGATCGTCGCGCTGGCCGCCGCAGGGACCGTCGCCGTCGTGCAGACCACTCGGCTCGAGGCAGCCCGTGACCGGGCGACGGAGCTCGCCGAGGAGGTCGCCGACCGGGATGCCCGGATCGAGTTGCTGGAGTCCGGCGCGGCCACCGCGCCCGACACGCCCACCGATCCCCTCGAGGACCTGCTGGGCGCGGACCCCGACGAGCTGCTCGACACCCTCGAGGGCCTGCTGGAGGACGGGGGCATCCTGGACGGGGACGGTCCGTTCGGCGGTGACCTGGAGGGGTTGCTGGACGGCCCGCAGGCCGACACGAGCGGCTGCCTCGCCGATCTGACGGACGTCGCCGACATCACCGGTGACACGGTGCCCGAGCAGATCGCCTCGTCGCTGGATGCGGTGGAGGCCATCCGGGGGGATCGGTTCCCGGGCACGCTCGATCCGGCGATCCTGACCAGCGAGGAGGTGCGCGAGCGGATCGCGGATGAGGTCGACTCGGGCTACTCCGAGGAAGCTGCCGGCATCGACCTGGCGATGCTGTCGGCGCTCGGCGCCATCCCGCCCGGCCTGGACCTGCGACAGACCCAGACCGAGCTGCTGGGCGACCAGGTGGCCGGGTTCTACGACCCCGACACCGAGGAGCTGGTCGTCCGCAGCGACGACGCCAGCGACGAGCTGGACATCGCCGGCCTGCTCACGCTGGTCCACGAGCTCGAGCACGCGCTGGCCGACGCCGTCGTCGGCCTGCCGGCCCTGGACGACAACCCCGACGACGAGGACGCTGCGATGGCGGAGCTGGCCATCGTCGAAGGCGACGCCGTGGCGCTGCAGACGATCGCCACGGCGGTCGCGGTGTCCCCCGGTGACCTGCTGGGCCTGCTGTCGGACCCGGACCTGCTGGCCGCCGGTGCTGGACTCGACGACGTCCCGCCCTACCTCGCCTCGTCGTTGACCTTCCCCTACGTCGCCGGACCGACGTTCGTGTGCAACGCCTACGCCGACGGCGGATGGGACGCCGTTGACGCGCTGTTGCAGTCGCCCCCGGCCACGACCGCCGAGGTGCTGTTCGGCGACCCGGTGGTCCCCGAGGACCCCGCGCCGCTGCCCGGCCCCGACGGCTTCGAGCTCGTGGAGGAGCGGACCTTCGGGGCTGCCCAGCTCAGCTGGCTGTTCGCCGCACCCGGGGGCGACACCGAGCAGGCACTCGAGGACCCCGTCGAGCTGGTGCGAGGCTGGCAGGGCGGCCGCATCAGCCTGTGGCGCCAGGCCGATGGCGGTGCCGACGCCGACGTGGTGGCGCTGGCCTTCGTCGACGGCGGTGGGCTGTGCGACGCGGTGACCGAGTGGTGGCAGCTGACCGAGCCGAGGCTCGACGGGAAGGTGGGGACGATCGTGTGCCGGGGCGATCAGGTCATGGTCGGCGTCGCGGCCACCGAGGACGTCGCGATGGCGGCGATCGGCGGGTGAGCCCGGCGGCGGATCAGGTGTTGCGCTCCCAGATGATCCGCAGGCCGGACAGCGTCAGCCACGGCTCGTGGTGGCTGATGGTGTGGCACTCCTCGACGATCGCCGACGCCAGGCCACCGGTGGCGATGACCACGGGCTCGGCCTCCAGCGCCTCCGTCAGCTTCTCGACGATGCGGTCGACCTGGCCGGCGAAGCCGTAGACGGCACCCGACTGCATCGCCTCGACCGTGTTGCGGCCGATGGCGGAGCGCGGCCGACGGAGCTCGAACTTCGGCAGCTGGGCGCCGCGTGAGGACAACGCTTCCATCGACAGCATGACGCCGGGCGCGATGACGCCGCCGATGAACGTGCCGTCGGCGGTGTAGACGTCGAAGTTCGTGGACGTGCCGAAGTCCACGACGATCCCCGGCCCACCGAACTGATCGTGTGCGGCGATGGCGTTGACCAGCCGGTCGGCGCCGACCTCGCGCGGGTTGTCCATGTTGATGGCGAACCCCGTCTTGGTGCCCGGCCGGACCACCACGGGGGCGAAGTGGAAGTACTTGCGCGTCATCTCCACCAGCCGCTCGGTCATGAGCGGCACGACGGAGGACAGGACCACCCCGTGCACGTTGCGCGAGAAGGAGAGGTTCTGGAAGGCCATGAACCCCTGGAACAGCAGCGCCAGCTCGTCGGCCGTGCGCCGCGAGTCCGTGGCGATGCGCCAGTGCTCGACCAGCTCGGTGCCTTCGTAGACCCCGATCACCGTGTTGGAGTTGCCGACGTCGACCGCGAGCAGCATCAGGCGTCCTCGCTGCCGGCGTGGCCCGTGTCCCAGGCGATGTCGAGGCCGACGTCGAGGGCGCCGGAGGAGTGGGTCAGGCCGCCGACGGCGACGGCATCCACCCCGGTCGCGGCGATGGCCGGGGCCGTCTCGATCGTGATGCCGCCGGAGGCCTCGACGAAGATCGGTCGTCCGGTCTCCTCCGCGAGCGCCCGGCAGCGTCGGACACCCTCCTCGGTGTCGGCCAGCGAGAAGTTGTCCAGCATCACCCGGGTTCCCCCGGAGGCCAGCACGACGTCGAGCTGGGCGAGGGAGTCCACCTCGATCTGCACGGGCAGGCCGTCGGCGGCGGCCAGGGCGCCCGTCGCGGCGTTGCCCATGCCGCCGGCAGCCGCGACGTGGTTGTCCTTGACCAGCAGCTCGTCGACCAACGACATGCGGTGGTTGCGGCCGCCACCTGCGAGCACGGCGGCCTTCTCGACCAGGCGGAGGCCGGGAAGCGTCTTGCGCGTGTCGCGCACGACACACCCGGTGCCGTCCACCGCGTCGACCAGGGTGCGGGTTGCGGTGGCGATGCCCGACAGGTGCGTCAGGAGGTTCAGCGCGGTGCGTTCACCGGCGAGCACGGCGCGAGCCCGCCCGGACACGACCGCAATGGGTTCGCCCGGGACGGCGGGATCCCCGTCGGCAGCGCGCAGATCGACCTCCAGGGACGGGTCGACCTGGCGGTAGGTCTCGGTGATGGCGTCCAGTCCGGCGACGACGCCGGCCTGGCGCGGGACGAACGAGGCCGTCACCCGCGCGTCCGCAGGAACGGTCGCGCGGGCGGTCACGTCGTCATCGGCGGACCAGCCGGGACCGAGGTCCTCGGCGAGCGCGGTCGCCACCACTGCGGACAGCGGGACGAGCGCGGGCTGGCGGGGGGCGACCTCGGTCATGGCCGCCGGATGCTACGTCAGGTCAGACAGGCTCGCGAGATCGGCCATCGTGGAGTGGGCCGGCTCGTTGCCCAGCAGGTTCACCGGCTGGTTGAAGTCGTCGAGGATGACGACGGTGGGCTCGTGCTCGGCCTGCTCGGCACGGTCGTACATGCCGTAGCTGATCACGATGATCTTGTCGCCGGGCTGGACCAGGCGCGCCGCCGCACCGTTGAGGCACATGTCGCCGGATCCGCGCTCGCCCTCGATCACGTAGGTCTCGAGGCGGGCACCGTTGTTGTTGTTGACGATCTGGACGCGCTCGTTGGGCATCAGATCCGCCATGTCCATCAGGTCCGGGTCGATCGTGATCGAACCGACGTAGTTCAGGTCGGCTCCGGTCACCGTCGCGCGGTGCAGCTTGGACTTCATCAGCGTGCGGAACACAGCTCTTGCCTTTCGTCGTGCCAGGCCCGTCATCTGCGGGCTCCAACCGAGTGGGAAGCTCTTCTGCGTGGTGCTGCTGCGTCGTCGCGTTCCGCTGGACCTCGACGCGGTCGCGTCGCTCAGACGCGCAAGCGCATCGTGTCGATCAAGCGGGTCGTCCCGACCCAGGCGGCTACCACTGCCTGACAGTCTCCTGACCGGACGCCCTCGAGGGGTTCGAGGGTCTCGGGATCGATGATCTCCGCATAGTCCAGCTGGATTCCTTGGGCAGCAGTGAGTCTACCCAGAAGCAGTGAACGCCCCGAATCGACGTTTCCTTCCCATCCGTCGGCAAGTTCCCGGAGCGCTCCCGAGAGGACCAGCGCGTCCCGGCGCTGTTCGGGTGTGAGGTAGATGTTGCGGCTGGACAGGGCCAGGCCGTCGGGTTCGCGCACGATCGGGCAGGTGACCACCTCGGTCCGCATGTCGAGGTCGACGGCCATGCGCCGCAGGATGGCCTGCTGCTGGAAGTCCTTCTCGCCGAAGTAGGCATGGTCGGCCTGCACGACGTTGAACAGCTTGGTCACGATCGTGGTCACGCCGTCGAAGTGCGTGGGCCGCGTCGACGCCTCGAGCCCGCCGGTCAACCCCTCCACGTGGACGGTGGTCCGGCGCGTGTCGGGGGTGAAGGCCGATGGCGCCGGGCTGAAGACCAGGGTCACGCCCTCGGGGGCCAGCAGGTCCAGGTCGGCGTCGAGGGTTCGCGGATAGGCGTCGAGGTCCTCGCCCTCACCGAACTGCAGCGGGTTGACGAAGATGCTGACCACGACCACGTCGTCGGCTGCGGCAGCGGCGCGGACCAGCGACAGGTGACCCTCGTGGAGGGCACCCATCGTCGGCACGAAGCCGATGGTCCGGCCGGCACGCCGGTGGGTGTCCAGCACCGTGCGCACCTCCTCCGGGGTCCGGACGAGGTGCGGGCGGTCGTGGCTCACCGGTTGTTCGGGTCCTCGGGCGGCAGCAGGTCCTCGGGACGGAACGTCCGCGTGGAGCTCGGGTCGAACCCGCCGCCTCCGGGCTGGTCACCCTGCGGCGGCTGCGGCTGCGGCGGCTGCGGCTGCTGCGGGGCCTGCGGCTGGGGTGGCTGCGGCTGCTGGGGCTGGTAGCCCGCCTGCGGCGGGGCACCCTGGCCGGGCACACCGAACCCACCCGACGAGGGCGCCTGGCCGGGCACACCGAACCCGCCCTGCGGCTGCTGCGGCGCAGCGGGAGGGCCGGCGTAGCCGCCCTGCGGCTGCTGCGGCGCGCCCGGAGGTGCACCGAAGCCACCCTGCGGCTGCTGCGGGGCGCCCGCGGGCGCACCGAAGCCACCCTGCGGGCCGGGCTGCCCGGGCGCGCCGTACCCACCCGCGCCGGGGGGGCCGCCGAACGGCGGGGCGGCGGCGTTCTTCTTCTTGCCGCGGCTGCGGAGGAAGAGGAACAGTCCGAGGAGGATCAGCAACAGCACGACCACACCGATGATGACGAACAGCAGGTTGCTGGAGCCACCACCCTCGGTCGCCGAGCCGACGGCCATCATCGTGGTCGCCGAGTCCACTGACAGGTTCCACGTCACCGTGTTGCCCTCGATGGTGTCGGCGTTGTGCTCGCTCACCTCGCCGGGGAAGGTGACCGAGACCGTCGCCTCGAACTCGGGGGCTGCCCCGCCGAGGGCGTCCTCGAAGCCCTGCTCGAACTCGCTGCCGAGGTTCTCCAGCTCCGACCCGAGATCGTCGGGGAAGTCGGTCGGGAAGTCCGTCGGCAGGCCCTCGAGCTGCTGCTCGAGCTCGGAGAAGGCCTCGTCGACCTGCTGCTGGATCTCCTCCGGCGTGTCCTGGGCGACCTCGTCTGCCTGGGCGACCTGGCGCTTCTGTCCCAGGCCCGACCCGGCCACCGCCTGGTTGAGGTCGATGGTGCCGTTGAAGACGAAGTCGTCGCCGTCACGCACGATCGAGAACTCCTCGAACGGGCTGTCGGGGTCCTCGCCGAGGAAGCAGTTGATCGACTCGATCGGGACGCTGGTGAGGGTGATCTGGACGCCCATGAAGTCGTCCTCGGTGTACTCCCCCGCGGTCACCGCGTCCTCGGAGAACCCGCACTGGTCGGCCAGCGCTCGGATCTCCGACGCCGTCTCCTCGGGATCCATGTCCTCCGCGCCCTCGGTGGCCTCCGGCGGCAGGTCGCCCTCGAAGCGGACGCCGATGATCAGGTCGAGCGTGGCGGTGTTGTCCTCCGACAGCACGACGTCGGTCTGGAAGCGCACCGTGCACGCGGTGCTGAGCACGAGGAGCGCGATGAGCGGCAGGAGCCACCGGCGCGGCGCGGCGGGCAGGTTGGTCACGGGAGTCCCCTTCAGCGTCTGGTCTCGACTGCGGATCAGCGTAGAGGACGCCGATCCTCGCACACCGAGACGTCCGGCTCCTGTCACAAAGGGGACCCGTCACCCGGCTCGGCGCCGATCGAGGGCGCGGCGGACCGTGTCGGCCCGATCGGGGTCCAGCCCCGCCCGGACGGCGTGGACCAGGACGAGGTCGGCCAGTGCGATGTAGGTGTCCACGACCTCGGGGAAGCTGACGCCGAGCTCGTCGAGGTGCGCGGCCACGGTCCCGGCGTCGCCCCGGCGGACAGGACCGGTCAACGCCTCGACGCCACGGCTGGCCCCGCCCGTGGCCGAGGCGGTCACGAGGGGGCCCAGGAAGGCCGCGGGATCCTCGATGCCAGCCCCCAGCAGCAGGTCGCGCGCCATGGTGACCACCGCGGTGGTGGCGTTGCTGCCCACGGCCAGGGCGGCGTGATACAGCGTCCGGTCGACATCGCGAACCGTCGCAGGAGCGCCGTCGAGGTCGACCACGAGCTGGCGGGCCCAGGTCAGGTCGACGTCATCGGCGGTGACGGCCCACGAGGCCCCGCGCAGGTTGTCCGCCCCGGTGACCGGATCGGGGAAGGTCATCGCGGGATGGCACGCGGCGACCCGGCCCCCGGCCGCCGCGACCGAGGACAGCACGCCGACGCCGTGGCCACCGGAGGTGTGCACCCACCGCTGCCCCTCACCCACGCCCTCGGCAGCGACCACCCGGCGTGCCGTGACCTCGATGACGTCGTCGGGGATGCAGACCAGCACCAGGTCGGCCCCGTCGGCGACGTCGGTGAGGGGACGCACCTCCACGTCGGGGACCACGCGGGTGAACGCCGTCAGCGAGGCCGATCCGTCGCGGCCCGCCACGGACCGCACCCGGTCTCCGCGTCGCCGCAGCGCGATGGCCAGCGACCCACCGACCCGTCCGGGGCCGATGACGGCGACATCCCTCACCGCTCGAGCTCCGGCATGGGTGGGGGCGGGGTCAACGACACCTGCCGGCCGATGGCGGCAACCCCTTCGATGGGGGCCAGCTCAACCGCACAGCGCGCGAGGGACCGGCCATCGGGCAGCCGCCATCCCGGCGCCACCTCCATCAGCGGCACCAGCGCGAACCCTCGCTCGGTCAGCCGCGGGTGCGGCACCGTCAGCCGCGGGTCCTCCAGCACCCGGTCGCCGTAGACCAGGATGTCCAGGTCGATCGTGCGAGGTCCCCACCGCACGGTCCGGACCCGGCCGAGGGTGGCCTCGATGCGCTGGCACGCCTGCAGCAGCCGTGCGGGGGACAGCTCGGTCCGCAGCCGGACGGCGATGTTGTAGTAGCTGTCCTCCGACGGCCCGACCGGCTCGGTCTCGTAGACGCTGGAGATGTCCTCCACCGCGGTCCTCGGGGTCTCGTCGAGCAACGCGACGGCACGGTTGAGGTAGTGCAGCCGGTCGCCGACGTTGCCCCCGAGCCCGATGAACGCCGCCTCCGGCCCCGCAGGCGGCTGGTACCGCTCGAGCAGCCACCGGACGGCTCGCACCGGTCCTTCGCCGATCACTGGCGTTCGCGCCGCAGTCGGACGGCCACCTCACCGAACTCCTCGGTCACCGGCGCCTCGGGCTTGGCGATGCGGATCTCGGCCGCGGTGACCATGGGGTCGGACATGGCCACGTCGAGGAGGTGGCCGGCCAGGCGCTCGATCAGGTCGAAGCGGGTGGCACGGACCTCGTCGGCGATGCGCTGGGCCAGCGTGCCGTAGTCGATGGTGTCGCCGAGCTCGTCGGTCACCGCCGGCCGTGACAGGTCGGCCTCGAGCACGACGTCCACGACGAACGGCTGTCCGTCGCGCTTCTCGTGGTCGAAGACGCCGTGGTGCCCCCTGACACGGAGGCCAGTGATCTCTATTCGGTCTGTCGCGGGGCGGTCGGTCGCGGTGCGGTCGGTCACAGTGCTCGAAGACTAGACGCGAGCGGCACCGCCCACCGGGCTGTCAGGAGGGGCGGGTGGTGTGTGAAGTGGACCGGTCCGCTTCGGCACCATCGTGCCCATGACCGACCAGGAGCTGGACCCCTTCGCCGCCGCGGACTGGGGGATGTTGATCGCGCTTGCACTGATCTGGGGGTCCTCCTTCCTCTTCATCGCCGTGGGGCTGGAGCACTTCACCCCGGCGCAAGTGGCCTTCATCCGCATCACGCTCGGCGCAGGCGCGCTCGGCCTGGTGCCACGTGCCCGCCGGTCGGTGGACCGTGCCGACCTGCCGCGGATCGTCCTGCTCGGCCTGCTGTGGGTCGGCATCCCCTTCATGCTCTTCCCGATCGCCCAGCAGTGGATCGACACCTCGCTCGCGGGGATGATCAACGGCGGCGTGCCCCTGTGGGCGGCCCTCGTCGCCACGCTCGTGTCCCGACGACTGCCCCCGAAGGGGGTGGGGATCGGGTTGATCGCGGGATTCTTCGGGATCGTGCTGATCGGCCTTCCGTCGCTGGACATCGGCGGTGACATCGCCATCGGTGCCGGGCTCGTGCTGCTCGCGACGGTCTTCTACGGCGTGGCCCTGAACCTCGCCGTCCCCCTGCAGCGCCGTCACGGCGCGTTGCCCGTGATGTTCCGTGCCCAGATGGCCGCCGCGGTCTTCACCCTGCCGTTCGCCGCTGCCGGCCTGGACCGAGCCACCTACGGCCTGTCCTCGGTGGTGTCCGTCGCCGCGCTGGGCGTGCTGGGCACCGGCGTCGCGTTGACGCTCATGGCCACCCTGGCTGGGCGGGTCGGGGCAGCCCGCGGCTCGGTCGCCATCTACCTGGTCCCGATCGTCGCCATCGCCATCGGCGCAGTGGTGCGGGGCGAGTCGGTGCACCCGGTGTCCCTGGTCGGCACCGGGTTGGTCATCTTCGGCGCGTGGGTGACCTCTCGGTCCCAGCAGGCCACGCCGACCACGACCGACGACGTGATCGCCCACCCCGACGATCCGGCGGTGAGCGCTGCCGCCACCGGGGTGGCGTCACCCTCCTGATCGGCCGCCTCAGCGGGTGACGGGGTCCCAGTCGGTGCTGCCCGTTGCGATCGCCCGGGCGGTGCGCACCGCCTGCACGGTCTCGGCGACATCGTGGACGCGGAGGAACGCCGCCCCCGCGCCGGCGGCCATCGCTGCGGCGGCCAGGCTGCCGGTCAGCCGGTCGTCGACCTCGTCCACCCCGGAGGCGGTGGCCAGGAAGCTCTTGCGTGACGCCCCGATCAGGACCGGGCGGCCGAGGCTGCGCAGCTGGGGGACCGCGCGCAGCAGCGCAAGGCTCTGCTCGGGGGTCTTGGCGAACCCGATCCCCGGGTCCACGATCACCTGTTCGCGCGCCAGCCCGTTGTCCTCGCACGCCTGCAGCCCGTCGGCGAGGAACTCGAACACCTCGGCCACCACGTCGTCGTACTCGGTGTGGTCCTGCATGTCCGCCGGGGTGGCGCGGGCGTGCATGAGCACGTACGCGGCACCGGCGCGGGCCGCCAGGGCGATCACCTCGGGGTTCGCTGCAGCGCTGACGTCGTTGACGATCGCGGCGCCCTCGCGCAGCGCCTCGGCAGCGACCTCGGCCTTCATGGTGTCGATGGAGACGCACACCCCGTCGCTGACCAGCGCACGGAGGACCGGCATGACGCGGGCCAGCTCCTCCTTGGCGTCCACCGAGGTCGCACCGGGCCGGGTGCTCTCACCGCCGAGGTCGATCAGGTCGGCCCCGGCGGCAACGAGGCCACGGGCATGGTCGATGGCGCGGCCGGGATGGCCATCGGGGTACAGCTGTCCACCGTCGGCGAAGGAGTCCGGGGTCACGTTGACGATGCCCATGACGAGCGGGCGGACGTTGCACGGCAGCAGCCGACCCCGCGCCTTGACCGGCGGAGCCGTTCCCAGCCAGGCCGCGACCGCCTCACGAAGGGTGCGGTCGACGGCACGTGCCTCGTCGAGCTCCAGCGACCGGCCGGCGGCGCGCGCGAGCGCCTCGACCGTGGACGTGGCGTGCACGCGATCACCGATCCGTTCCAGCGTGGCCCCCGACGACGACCAGGCGGACTTCAGCCGGTCCGGGTGGGAGACCCGGCTGATGACCAAGCTGACCTGGGCGTCCACACCCAGGCTGGCGTCGACGATACGGACGAGTGGCGCAGCCTCCATGTCGCTGAGCCTAGTCCATCCCCCCGGTCCCCGACCGGACACCCAACGCTCCTCGCCAGCGACCGACCCACCGGCCGACCGACCGGTCGACCGACCGGCCGACCGAACCGCCGACCGACCGGCTGACCGGCCGAGTGCCCGACCAGCTGACCGACTGGCTGCTCGACTGGTCCTGCCGCCAGCGGCTACCGTCCGCGGCCGCCACCGTCCCGCCGACCTCGTCCGGAGCTGCGATGCCCGCCGACACCACATCCCTCGACCTCGACGCCCTCGAGGCCGCACACGCCGACCTGCGGGCCCGGGGCCTCGCCCTTGACCTGACCCGCGGCAAGCCCTCACCCGACCAGCTGGCGCTGTCGGACCGGCTCGACGGCATCCTGTCGGGCACCTACCGGCACGACGGCACCGACCTGCGCAACTACGGCGGGATCGACGGGCTGCCGACCGCCAAGCGCCTCGGGGCCATGCTGATGGACGTCCCCGCCGACGCGGTCCTCGTCGGGGGCAACGCCAGCCTGGAGATGATGTTCCACGCCATGCTCGTGGGCACCCACTTCGGCTGGGACGGCCCGGGATCGGCGTGGACCACCCGGCCGTCGGTCAAGGTCCTCTGTCCCGTCCCCGGCTACGACCGCCACTTCACCGTCAGCGAGCGGCTGGGCCACGAGATGATCCCCGTCCCGATGGGCGACGACGGCCCGGACATGGACGTCGTCGAGTCGATCGTCGCCGACGACCCCGACGTCGCCGCGATGTGGCTGGTCCCCAAGCACTCCAACCCCACCGGCGCGATCTGCAGCGACGAGGTGGTCGCGCGCGTGGCCGAGCTGGGCAACCGAGCGCGTCGCGGGTTCAGGGTCATCTGGGACAACGCCTACGCCGTGCACGACCTGACGCCCGAGCCGATCCTCATGGCGTCGTTGTGGGCGGCCTGCGAGGCAGCCGGCACCACGGAGTCGGTCATCCACGTGGCCTCGACGTCGAAGATCACCTTCGCCGGCGCCGGGCTGTCGTTCCTGGCCGCAGGGCCCGAGACCCTCGCCACGCTGCGGCAGCACCTGTCCGCCGTCACGATCGGTCCCGACAAGGTCAACCAGCAGCGTCATGTCATGCTGCTGCCCGACATCGATGCGCTCCGGGCCCACATGGTCCGCCACGCCGAGCTCATCGCGCCCAAGGTCGACGCGACCGTCGCCGCGCTGGAGCGGGGCCTGACCGGCCTGGCCCGCTGGACGACCCCGACGGGCGGCTACTTCGTGTCGTTGTGGACCCCGCCGGGCCTGGCGACGGAGGTGGTCGGGCTGGCCGCCGACGCCGGGGTGCGCCTGACCCCCGCCGGGGCGGCGTTCCCGCTGGGCCACGACCCCGAGGACAGCCACATCCGGCTGGCCCCGTCCTTCCCGACCCTCGACGAGGTCCGCCTGGCCATGGAGGTCGTCGTCACCTGCGTCCGCCTGGCGATCGCCCGCCAGCGGGCGTCACGGGACGGCACGGGCGAAGCGGTGCAGCCCGGCCCGACGTGACCTACGGGCCGTAGGAGGACACGCGGGGGCCGCCGATCAGCGACATGACCTCCGCGCGGGTGCGGGCGTCCTCGCGGATGGTCCCGCGCACCGCCGAGGTGACGGTCATGGCGCCCGGCTTGCGCACGCCCCGCATGGTCATGCAGAAGTGCTCGGCCTCGATCTGGACGATCACGCCACGCGGCGACAGGACCCGCTCGAGGGTGTCGGCGACCTCCGCGGTGATGCGCTCCTGCAGGTTGGGCCGCTTGGCGACCACGTCGACCAGGCGGGCCAGCTTGGACAGCCCGGTGATCAGCCCGTCGTGGCCCGGCAGGTAGCCGACGTGGGCACGGCCGACGAACGGCACGAGGTGGTGTTCGCAGATCGAGGCGAAGGGGATGTCACGGACGATGACGATCTCGTCGTGGCCCTCGTCGAACGTGGTGGACACCACGTCCTCGGGGTCGATCAGCAGGCCGGCGAAGACCTCGTCGTACATCCGGGCGACCCGGTCGGGGGTGTCGCGGATCGTCGGGGAGTCGGGGTCCAGCCCGATGCCCTCGAACAACATCCGCACGCCTGCCCGGATCCTGTCGTGGTCGAAGCGTCGCTGCGGTTCGGCGGTGGTCAGCACCCGCACGCGGTCGTCGGAGGCCTGGCCGCTGACCTCCACGGCACGAAGCTCGATGTCCTCGGCGGACACCTCGGCGCGGTCGCGTCCGCCGATCCCGTCGGGATCGACCCGGTCGCCGTCGCTCACGCGTCGTCGACCGCGGACCGCGGGTTGACCAGCTGCGCAGCGCCCTCGGGGCCGTCGGCGGGGTTGAGTGCCACGGGGTCTCCGCGGCGCAGGGCCGCGACGACCTGCTCGGGGCTGAGCCCCGACGGTTCGCCGTTCATCAGCGGTCGGCTGGAGCGCGACGGACGCGGCGTGACCCGGCTGAGGACCGCGGCCAGCTTCTCCTTGTCCAAGGTCTCGTGCTCCATCAGCTCGTCGGCCATCTCCTCCAGGACCTGGCGGTTCTCCACCAGGATCTGGACGGCCTCGTCGTAGGCCTCGTCGATGAGGTTGCGGATCTCCTCGTCGATCATCGAGGCGACCTGGGCGCTGTAGTTGGGGTGGTTGGTCTCGCGGCCCAGGAACGGCTCACCGCTGGCGTGGCCGAACTGGATCGGGCCCAGCTTCTCGCTCATGCCCCACTCGGTGACCATCTTGCGGGCGATCTCGGTGGCCTTGGCGATGTCGTTGCCGGCCCCGGTGGTGTAGTCGCCGACGGTCAGCTGCTCGGCGACGCGACCGCCGAGGGCCATCGCCATGCGGTCGATCAGCTCCTGGCGGGAGTGGCCGTACTTGTCGCGCTCGGGCAGCGAGATCGTGACACCCAGCGCCTGGCCGCGCGGGATGATCGTGACCTTGTGCACGGGGTCGGCGTGGGGCAGGGCGTGGCCGACGATGGCGTGGCCGCCCTCGTGGTAGGCCGTCAGCCGCTTCTCGTCCTCGTGCATCAGCCGGGTGCGGCGCTCGGGACCGATCAGGACACGGTCGATGGCGTCCTCGAGGGAGGCCATGGTGATCTCCGCCACTCCGCGACGGGCGCTCAGCAGCGCGGCCTCGTTGATGAGGTTCTGCAGGTCCGCACCGGTCAGGCCGGGGGTCTGCTTGGCCAGCACCGTCAGGTCGGCGTCGGGGGCCAGCGGCTTGCCCCGGGCGTGGACCTTCAGGATCGCCTCGCGGCCGACGATGTCGGGCCGGTCGACGACGATCTGGCGGTCGAAGCGGCCGGGACGCAGCAGCGCCGGGTCCAGGATGTCGGGTCGGTTGGTGGCCGCGATCAGGATGACGCCGGTCTTGACGTCGAAGCCGTCCATCTCCACCAGCAGCTGGTTGAGGGTCTGCTCGCGCTCGTCGTGGCCGCCGCCCATGCCGGCGCCGCGGTGGCGACCGACGGCGTCGATCTCGTCGACGAAGATGATCGCGGGGGCGTTGGACTTGGCCTGCTCGAACAGGTCACGGACGCGGGAGGCGCCGACACCGACGAACATCTCCACGAAGTCCGAACCGGAGATGGAGAAGAACGGCACCCCTGCCTCGCCGGCCACGGCGCGGGCCAGCAGGGTCTTGCCGGTTCCGGGGGGACCGAACAGCAGGACACCCTTGGGGATCTTCGCGCCGATGGCCTGGAACTTGGTGGGGTTGGCCAGGAAGTCCTTGATCTCCCGCAGCTCCTCCACGGCCTCCTGCGCACCGGCGACGTCCTCGAACGTGACCTTGGGCTGGTCCTTGGAGATCTGCTTGGCCTTGGCCTTGCCGAAGCTCATGACCCGGCCGCCGCCACCCTGCATCTGCGACATCAGGAAGAAGAACAGCAGGAAGATGAGCGCGAACGGGATGAGGTTGATCAGCAGGCTGACGAACAGGTTCTGGTCCTGTGCGTCCACGTCGAGCTGGTCGGCCTCGATGCCCGCCGCCTGCAGCTCGGCGTCGAGCTGCTCGTCGTTGACGATCGGGTTGAACGTCGCGGTGTACTCGGTGGCCTCCGACTCGCCACGGGGCTCGACGAACTCGCCCTTCAGGCCGTTGGAGCCGGACAGGATCGTGACCGAGGCCAGCTCGCCGTCCTGCAGCGCCTGGATGAACTCGCCGTAGGTCAGCTCCTCGGGTGCGGAGGAGCTCCCCAGCGTGGAGACCATGGCCAGGGCCACGATCAGCAGGAGGGTGATCCACAGCAGTGGCCCTCGCAGGAAGCGCTGTACGTTCATCGACTCACTCAGTCCTGTGTACGCCTCGCAGGGACCGGCTGGCGCCTGCGCCTGCGGTCGGATGCTACCAGCGGCCCCCGAACGGCGGACCCGACCGTCATGGCAGCTTTACCCCGTCTTTGCCCCTCGTCGGACTGGACGTCAGCTGTAGACCTCGGGCTTGAGCGTGCCGATGTAGGGCAGGTTCCGGTACCGCTCGTCGTAGTCGAGGCCGTACCCGACGACGAACTCGTTGGGGACCTCGAAGCCGGTCCACTTCACGCCGATGTCGACCTTGGCGGCGTCCGGCTTGACCAGCAGCGCCATGACCTCCACCGACTTGGGTCCCCGCGCCCGCAGGTTCTTCAGCAGGTAGGACAGGGTCAGGCCGGAGTCGACGATGTCCTCCACGATCAGGACGTGACGGCCCTCGATCTCGATGTCGAGGTCCTTGAGGATCCGCACGACGCCGCTGCTCTTGGTCGACGCGCCGTAGGACGACACGGCCATGAAGTCGAAGATGGTGTCGACGTCCAGGGACCGGGCGAAGTCCGCCAGGACGATGAAGGCGCCCTTGAGGACGGCGGTCACCACGACCTGCTCCCCGGCGTAGGTCTCGGAGATCTGCTTGCCGAGCTCGGACAGGCGGTCGCGGATCTCCTCCTCGCTGATGAGGACCTTCTCGATGTCGGGATGATCGGGCGCCGCGTGGGAAGTCATGGACCGCCACGATAACCGGTCGACCCGCTCCCGTCGGCGGCCACGGAGATCCGCAGGCATGGCTGTCCGGGCACGGCGGGGGCCATCGTCCGATCCCCGACCGTCAGCACGGTGCCGTCGGCCGCGACGACGATGGGTACCTGATCCCGGAGTGCTGCTGGAGTCCGCTGCAGGACCTTGCGGAGGTGCCGGTCGCCCGCCGCGGCACGGGGACGGATCACGATCCCGCCGGGACCGCTCGGTGGCATGGCCACCTCTGCGGTCCATGGCGGCGGACCCATCGGGTGGCCCTCCGGCACGGCGGTGCCGGCGACGCCGGCATGCACCACGCAGGCGATCCCCAGGTCCGGCAGCGACACGACCTCCCGCAGCGGCAGCGGCTGCGCGTCCCAGGTCGGGACGGCTGGGTCGAGGAGGACGCGGAACCCGTCCGCGCCCGTCGCCCGGACCCCACCGGACACGTCGATCCGTTCCCCGGCCGTCAACCCGAGGATCCGCTCGATCGAGTCGGCGTCCGGCGACAGGCGATGGCCTCCGGGCAGCATCCGCCACCCCGCCCGTACCCGCCGGCGCCGCACCGCCTCGTGGACGCGTTCGTCGAGGGCGGTGCCGTCGAGGGCGGTGCCGTCGAGCGCCGTGCCGTCGAGCGCCGTGCCCGTAGGGACGGAACCATCGCGGTGGGGGGTCCCGAGGTGGATCGTGGCGTCCATGTGCACCACGACCGCGGTGCCGTAACGGCTGACCGTGCCCGGCGTCACCGCGACGGCGTCCAGCAGCGCCGCGTCGGCCGCGGCCAGGTCGGCCAGCCTCGCCAGCGCGGGGACGGGATCGCCCTGATCGGGTCGCAGGCGGGCGAGCGCGGGCAGCGCGTCCCGGCGGACCCGTCCGCGTCGCTGGTCGGGGTCGTCGGTGTTGGACGGATCCACGGCGGTCGGATGCGCGTCCGAGACGGCATGCACGTCGGCCCGGCGGAGTCCGAGCAGGGGACGAAGGATCGGGATCCCGTCGCGCTCGGTGGCCGGGCGCATGCCGGCCAACCCGTCGATCCCGGTCCCCCGTGCGAGCCGCAGGAGCACCGTCTCGGCCTGGTCGTCGGCGGTGTGGCCGAGCAGCAGCGCCGCTGCACTCCGTTCGCGCGCCAGGCCGAGCAGCGCCGTGTGGCGTGCGATGCGGGCGGCGTCCTCTGGCCCCTCCCCCTCCCCCACGGCGACCGACAGGACGACCATGCCGGCGCCGAGGACCGCGGCGTTGGCGGCGGCCGCCTCGGCATCGACGGCGTCGTCGCGCAGTCCGTGGCGGACGTGGCCGACGACCAGCCGCAGGTCCGGCCGGGCGCCGGCGACCAGGTGCAGGAGCGCCACGGAGTCGGGGCCGCCCGAGACCCCCAGCACGACGGTCGCATCCGCCGGGACGTGACGGTCCAGGACGTCGGCGACGGCGGCGGTCAGGCCGCGGTGATCCGTGTCACCCATGCGTCGGGATCCTCCAGCTCATCCGGGCTGGGGATGTGCTCGGGCCGTTCCCACACGCGGTGGAAGGTGTCGCGCCCGTGCCGTTCGGCGACCTCGGCGATGAACTGCTCACCGACGGCGTACTGCTCGGCCTTCATGGCCATGCCGAGCGCCCGTCCGACGAGCCGACCGGGCCCCGACTGCGAGGACCGTCGACGGTTCAGCGCCGTCCGGACGCGCGAGGGATCCACGCCGTCGTCGGCGAGGACCTCCACCCCCCAGTCCATGACGATGTTCCCGTGGCCCTCCAGCACCGACATGAGCGCCTGCGCCTGGGCCATCTGCACGGCCTGCTCGGGGCTGAGGAACGCCTCGAGGACGTCGCGAACGTCCAGCCCGCCCTGGCCGATCCGAGACTTCAGCTGCGACAGCCCGCTCTTCAGGCGGTCGGGGTCGATCTGGGTCTCGGCGAGGTAGGTGGTGATGATGGCGTGCAGGTGGCCGCGCAGCCAGTCGACACCCTCGAACTGCAGGCGGTGGCCGAGCTCGTGCAGGACGACCCCGAGGACCAGGTCGGTCCCGTCGATGTCGGTTTCCTCGGCCAGGTCACGCTCGGCCTGCAGCAGGTTGGGGCCGACGAGGGTGAGCTGTCCGGGCGTGCGGCCGTTCGGCAGGAAGACCTCGTACTGGCCGAGGACCCGCGTGGACAGGAACCCGAAGATCGCTCCGACCTGCATGCCGACCGCCTTGGCCGACACCGACTTCGGCAACGACGACCGCGACAGCAGCGCGTCGGCGAACGGGTCGGTCAGGTACCGCATCGACTGCAGGTTGGACCGGATCCATTCGCCGCGACCGACGACCCGTGCGTCCGCCGGGCCGAGGTCGGCCCCGAGCTCGGTCACATCACGGCTGGCACGGTCAGCCAGCGCGACGGCGTCGGCGACCTGTCCCCGCAGGCGACGCACGTCCTCACCGGTCGCCCGCACCACGGACAACCCGGCGACCCGACGGCCGACGCGTTCGGCGAGGGCCCAGTCGGCCAGCGTCGCCGAACCCTCCTGGTCGGTGGGAGTCAGCGCTTGGATCGCGCCTCCGCCTCGCGGGCGAAGCGCGGCTGGAAGACGAGGTACTGCATGATCACGAACCCGGCGACCAGCACACCGGCGGCGGCCAGCGGGTAGATCATCCAGTCGAAGAACCCCGGGCGCTCGGCATCCTCGGCGTCGGGGGTCAGGAACTCCGCCCCGATGTCGGAGGCGTTCTCACGGATCTCGGAGTACTCCGTGAAGTGGCTCTCCTCGCCCTCGGTCGCCATGACCGGACCGGCCACGAGACCGACCACCATCAGGGCGAGCAGCAGGGCGGAAAGGGTTCGAGTAACCATCGGAGCGAGTGACCTCGTCGTTGTCGATCGTGTTCGCACACACCGTGGACGGCGGCGCTGGGGCCGGGATTGTACTCGGTTGAGTGCCCCTGCCAGAAGTCGGCGGACCGTCAGCCAGCCGACATCGGCCCGAGGCCGTCGGCGTCGCCGAAGTCGGTCTCGACGCCGTCCGCCTGGTCGTCCTCGTCGCCGTCGAGGTCCAGCGGCGGGACGACGAAGTCGTCGTCGGTGGTCGGTTCGGTCGTCGGTTCGGGATCCGCGGTCGCCGGGGTGGTGGGAGTGGTGGGAGGTGTCGGCCGGGGGCCGTCCTGCGGCGAGGCTGTCGCGGGCTCGGCGGCGGTGGGGCCGGGGCCGGGGCGAGGTGCCGGTTCGACCATCCGTCCGTCGTCCCCCCACGGTTCCGTGTCGGCCATGTCCGGGACGTCGGGCATGGCGGGCGTCGCGATCACGGGTGGCAGGGAGATGTCGAGGTCCGCGGCGAGGCGGCCGAGGTCGGCCAGGAGGACATCGACAGACGGCACCGTCCCCAGGAGCTCCGACAGCGCCGCGTGCTGCTCGGTGATGACCATGCGCAGCCAGCTGCGCACCTCGGGTTCGTCGCGGACGTCGGCGGGCAGGCCGTCGATCGCGTCGTGCAGGGACGCCGACCGTGCGGTCAGGACGTGCACGTCGCGGGCCTCCCCCGACTCGGCAGCCTCCGCAGCCGCGAGGGCGTGCTCGGATGCCTGGACGGCAGCCAGCAGCGGATCGGGCTCCGGGGCGCGGAGCGGGCCGAGGCCAGCGAAGGCCAGGGCGGCCAGCGCCAGGGCGGCGACGACGCCGCGCCGCAGCGAACCGCCAGCGGTGGGTGTGGCCGGTTCCGTCGTGGGCTCCTCGGCGGACCGCACGTCGACCTCGGGAGGGTGGACTGGGGGAGGTGGTGGGGGGACCGCCTGCGCGGCTGCGCCCACGGCGCGGTCCACGACGTCCTCGGCATCACGTTCCACCAGCGCGCCGGCCACCACGCGCTGCACGCGCGACTGCAGCTGCTCCAGGGAGGCCAGGTGGGACTCCAGCGTGGCGATCGCACGGTCGTGGTCGCCATGCTCTGCCGCGAGGTGGGCGTCGACCAGGTCCTCGGCCAGCGTCGTGCGGTAGTGGTCGACCTCGCGCCGCAGGCCGTCCTCGAGGCGACGTGTCGCGGCGCGGGAGGGCACCGGGCCTCGAGGCGACTCTGGGGCCTGTCGATCCATCGGTGTCCTCCTTTCGCGTTCGGTCTTTCGCGTTCGGTCGTGTGTCCGCGGGGACGTTCGGTGCACGTTCCTCGCTCGTAGGCATGTTCTCGTTCGACAGTGGCCGCACCTGCCGACGTTTCGTCCGGGTTTTGTGGGCCGTACGCATCAGACCGTCCGAGAACGGTCCGAAGTGCGCACGGTTCATTTGGTCATTTCGAGCCATCGACGAGAAGTTGTTCGACGGCCACACTCGTGTGAGTCGAGCTGCGGTAGGGGGCGGGCGGCTCGCTCTGGTGGCGTATCGAGGGAACGCCATCCAGGTGGTTCGGGTCCGGCGGGGCCCGAACCAACCTGCGTCCACTCGAAGCTGGGGCGGAGGTTCAGGTTCGCAGAAGGACCACGAACCGTCGAGCCCCCAGGCGGAAACCGATCAGCCCGAGCACCACCAGCACGCCGAGGTGCAGCACGATCCACGCGTCGACCTGGCCGAGCATGACCTGCCGCAGGGCTGTGACTCCGTGGTACAGCGGCGAGACGTGGGTGATCACCTGCGCCCAGGTCGGCAGGACGTCGATGGGATAGAAGGTCGCGGAGAACAGGAAGAGCGGCACGATGGCGATCTGCAGCAGGTCGAAGTCGTTCCAGCTGCGCATGTGGGTGGTTGCCCACAGGGTCAACGCGGCGAACGCGAAGCCGATCAGCAGCGCCACGGGGATGGCGAGCAGGGCCAGGGGGCTCGTGAGCACGCCGAGCGCGGCGGCCACGACCATGAACCCCACGGCGTACAGCGCCACGCGGCTGACCGCCCACACGATCTCACCACCCGCGATGTCACGGGGCGCGGCGGGGGTGGCGCCCATGGCGTCGTAGATGCCGTCGTGACGCAGCTTGAAGTAGACGTTGTAGGTCTCGTAGACCGTGGCGTTCATCGCGGCGGCGCCGAGCAGCCCGGCCGCGACGAACTCGCCGTAGGCCGCACCGCCGAGGTCTGCCGTGCCGTCGACCAGGCTGCCGACGCCGACCCCGAGGACCAGCAGGTACAGCAGCGGCTCGAACACGCCGGACAGCAGCGCCGGCCACTGGTTGCGCCACAGCAGCACGTTGCGTTCGACGACGTGCTGGCCCCTCGGCGCCCCCAGCAGGCGGTAGGGCGCCAGCCGGGCGAGGAGGAACAGCAGGTCGAGGCGTCGCGGCACCGTCGGCGGGGCCGGTGATCCCGACGGAGCGGGTGCGGTGTCGGTGCTCATGGGTGCAACCGCTGGGTCAGGGTGCGGATGGTCACGAGGACACCGGCGAGGGTGCAGGCCACCAGCACGGCGACGTGGACCAGCGGGGGGTAGGCGGTCGGGAGGCCGAGCCCACCGGCCCGGACCAGCTCGATGCCGTGCCACAGCGGCGAGACGGCTGCGAGGGGCTGCACGGCCGAGGGCAGCTCGCTGATGGGGAAGAACGTGCCCGAGAGGACGAACAGCGGGACGACGACGAAGCGGAAGACGTAGCCGATCTTCGTGCCCTCCTGGGCCCACGCGGCGAAGGCGAACATCGGGGCGCCGCAGGCCAGGCCGACGAGCACGGACGGGGCGATGACGCCCAGGGCACCGGCCGGGTCGACCAGGTCGAGGGCCAGCAACGACACCGCGAAGACGATGCCGGAGATCGTCAGGTGGACGGCCAGGACGATCAACTTCCCGCCGACGATGTCGGCAGGGGTCAGCGGGGTGGACGTCGACGCCACCCAGGTGCGGGTGAAGCTGATCGCGCCCATGACCGGCCACGACAGCTCTCCCGCGCCGGTCTGCATGCTGGAGGCGGCAAGGACGCCCGTGCCGGCGAACGCGGCGTAGCTGACCCCGCCGAGCTCGGCGGCGGCGCCCCCTCCCTCCACCAGCTGCCCGATGCCGAGGCCGATGCCGGCCAGGTACAGGATGGGGGCGACGAAGGTCGAGAAGGCGCTGCCGTACCACGTGCGCCGCCACAGCTCGAGCTGGTAACGGGCGAAGCGCAGGGACCCGGAGACGGTCATGGCGCTCATTCGTTGAGGCTCCGGCCGGCGAGGTGGAGGAAGACGTCCTCGAGGGTGCTGCGCCGGGTCAACGTGCCGGCCAGCGCCAGGCCGCTGGCGTCGATGGCATCGGCGGTACCGGTGGGTTCGTCGGTGTAGAGCAGCACGCGGTCGGCCAGCACCTCCACGTCCTGGGCCATGGTCGCGAGCTGCGTCTGCAGGGCGTCGGTGTCGGCGGGCACGCCGTCGCGGAACCGCAGCTCGATCACGTCGGAGGTGACGTAGGTCTCGATCAGCTGCCGGGGCGGGCCCTGCGCGACGATGCGACCGCGGTCCATCACGACCAGCTCGTCGCACAGCTGCTCCGCCTCGTCCATGTAGTGGGTCGTGAGCACCAGCGACACCCCCCGCTGCTTGAGCCGGTAGAGGCGGTCCCACACCAGCTGTCGAGCCTGCGGATCCAGGCCGGTCGTCGGCTCGTCGAGCAGGACGATCTCGGGTTCGTTGATCAGCGCACGGGCGATGACCACGCGGCGCTTCATCCCTCCGGAGAGGGTCTGCACGCGGGCGTCGCGGCGATCCCACAGCTCGACGAACCGCAGCAGGTCCTCGATGCGGCTGGCCAGCGTGCGGGTGTCGAGGCCGAAGAAGCGTCCGTAGAACAGCAGGTTGTCCGACACCGACAGGTCGTTGTCGAGGTTGTCCTCCTGCGGGACGATGCCCAGCCGCGCCCGGACCGACGACCCGTCGGTCGTCGGATCCATGCCGAGGACCTCCAGCGACCCGGACGTGACCGGGCTCATCGCCGCGATCATCCGCATCATCGAGGTCTTGCCGGCGCCGTTGGGGCCGAGGAACCCGAACGCCTGACCGCCCCGGATCTCGAAGTCGATCCCGTCCACGGCGACGTAGTCGTCGAAGCGCTTGGTCAGGCCGGTCGCCCGGACCATCGTCGTCTCGGCCCCACCCACGTCGGTGGAACCCTGCCCCATGGCCGGTGCGGCGGCCTGCCCCTTGGCGTTCACAGCCCGCCAACGCTACCTCCGTGACCCCGCCCCCGCCCCTCCCCTTCCCGACCGATCCACCCGGGGAAGGTGTTGGGGGCGCCGGTGTCGAACCACCGGTCCATGACCCTCGCGAAGTCCTCACCTCTGCTCGCCGGCGCGGTCGCGCTGCTCCTGGCACTCGGCGCCACCGGCGCGGGTGCGGTGGCGCTGGATGCCACCCCGCTGGCGGCCGATCCCCCTCCGGGTGCGATCTCCGACAACCTGGAGTTCGTCGCCAACGCCCCCGAGGCGTCCAGCGCCATCGCGGTCAACTTCATCGACGACACCATGTTCGTCTCGACCGTGACGGGGATCTACAGCTACGACGTGGCCGACCCCGCTGCTCCCCAGCTGCTGGGCGTCCTGCCCATGTACATCTGGGAGAACGAGGACATGGACGTCGACGCCGAACGCGAGCTGCTGTTCATCAGCCGTGACCCGCGCGGGTTCACCACCCCCGTCGCGCCGGCCCAGGCGCGGCTGTTCGGGGCGGTCCACATCATCGACGTGTCCAACCCGGCGCTGATGGCCCAGATCGGCTTCGTGACCCTTCCGGCCGGCCACACCTCGACCTGCGTGTCCGCCGACCCCGACGACGTCGACTCGTGCGACTACCTGTGGACCGGCGGCCCCTACGGCAACACCGCCTTCGGCCCCTACGGGCGGCCGATCTACGCCACCGACGTGACCGACCCGCTGAACCCCGTGACCTGTCCGGAGCCGATCAACACCGGGCTGATGGACGACGGGTCCACCGGCTACGCCCACGACGTGCAGGTCGACGGCGACGGCGTGGCATGGGTCTCCCACGAGGCCGGGGTCAACGGCTACTGGACCGCCGGCGAGCACACCGACCCGCTGACCGGTACCACCCGGACGGCGACGCCCTGCGAGCCCATCCCCTACGGCGGCGGCTCGACCCCCTCGGCGGCGACCCCCAGCCGCTTCATGCACAACAGCTTCCGCAACGTCGACCTCTCCATCCCCGGCCAGGACGGGTCGACCGGCGCGGTGCTGATGGCGACGGAGGAGAACCTGTCGTCCAGCTGCGCATCGTCGGGCCGGTTCGCGACCTACGACATCCGGTCGTCGCTGGACGGCAGCGGCTTCGCCGACCCGGCCGGGTTCCGCATGGACGTGCTGGACACCTGGACCCCCGAGGACGCGGAGGGTGCGACCGGCTGCGCGTCGGCCCACTACTTCGAGGACCGCGGTGACGGGCTGCTGGCCTACGCCTTCTACGGCCAGGGCCTGCGCCTGCTCGACACCAGCGACCCGACCGACATCCGGCAGGTCGGCTACTTCCGCCCCGACGACGCCAGCGCGTGGGCGGGCTACTGGCGCGACGGCTACATCTACGTCGCCGACAACGGGCGTGGCGTGGACATCCTGCGGCTGAACGAGGACGCCGACGGCAGCGTCGCGCCCGCCGTGATGCCGACGGTGACCGCCCCGGCCCTGTCGGCTGCGGTTGCCGCACGGCAGGCGGCGCGGTTCGAGGCCGACGAGGTGTTCGGCTACCTCTGCCCGATCGTGGTGGCCTGACCGCAGGCAAGAAGAAGTGCACCTGCGGGCCTCGGGGAAAGGCGGGAGGTTCCCCGAGGCCGGGCAGGTGCGGAGGTGAGGTTGGTGCGGCGGGGACGAACGGGAGCACGCCCGGCCCGCCGCATATCTGGGTGCCGCTGCGCCGACCACTGCATGTCGGACCCTCGGCTCGTTGGGCGCATCCTGACCCGCGTCAGGTTGGCAAAGGGTTGGGACGCCCGATCCGAGCCGTCTCAGCGACGGGCGGTGTCCAGCCGGGCCCGTGCGATGGCCCGCCGAGGGTCGTCCTCGGCCAGCCGTTGCATCGCCTGCTCGTGGATCGCGTCGTCCAGCGGCATCGTCGAACCGAGGGCGAACAGCAGGTCCGGGTCGCCGGCCTGCAGGACGGCGTCGCGCAGGGCCCGCTCGACGTAGAAGCGGTGTTCGACGATCGCCGGGGCCTCGCTGGACGGCAGCATGGGCCCGCCGTAGGCCTCGACCGCCCCGGCGAGGTCGCGGTCGGTGAGCAACCGCATCACGTCCACGTGGTCGGCACGGATGGCCCCCTCGATCCGGTAGGGACGCGAGGCGATGACCCCGCCGAGGGCACGTCGCAGGTGTGACACCTCGGCCTTGCACGTCGAGGCCGACACCGTGAGGTCCTCGTAGAGGTGGGTGTGCAGCGCATCGAGGTTCAGCCCCTCGGGGAAGAGGCTGAGGACGGCGAGGATCTCCACCTGACGGGGCGGCAGCTTGAGCAGCCGTCCGTGGAGCCGCACCTGCGCGGTGCCGAGGGTGCGCAGGTCGACGCCGGCCTGCTCGCCCGCCCCGTTCCCCCGGCCGTCGTGGGGGACGAGCAGGCCGAGGTTGCGGGCCAGGGCCGACGCGGTGGACAGGGCCAGCGGGTGGGCCCGGTCCCATGTGGTCGACAGGTCCAGGACCCCGAGCGGCGCACCCGTTGCAGGGTCGACGATCGGGGCGGAGTAGCACACCCACTCGTGGACGACCTCGGTGAAGTGCTCCGCGGAGAACACCGCCGCCGGCCGGTTGGCGTCCAGCGCCATGGCCAGGGCGTTGGTCCCCATGGACGCTTCGTCCCAGCGCCCGCCGGGGACGAAGTGCACCGCCTCGGCGCGGGTGCGCATCCAGCTGGATCCGTGGGTCCACAGGATCTTCCCGTCGGGTCCGGTGACGGCGACGATGAAGGCCCCGTCCCGCGCGACGGAGGTCAGCTCGGACTCCAGCGTCCGTACGGCCGGGCGCAGGGGTGAGGACGCCCACTGCTCGCGGGTGCGGTCCTCGTCGTCGAGCGGGGCCTCGGGTCGTGTCCGGGGCAGCAGGTCCGAGGACCGCTCCCACGACTCCAGCACGTCGCTGCGAACCCCGCTCGGCCGACCTCCCTCCGCATGCCGCGACCACTCCCGCAGGAGGTTCTGGCGCGCAAGCCTCGGGTCGTCGTCCGCCGACATGGAAGGGCTCATTGGGGAGCGATCGTAGGACGGTTCGGGGTCGTTCGTCCGGCTGCACCACGAGACGGCCCGTACGCGCTCGGTGGTGAGGGGCCTACTGGCGCATCGCGATCGTCCCCGCCAGGACGACCACCGCGAGCAGCGTCGTGGCCAGGCCGGCGAACAACCAGTCGCGCCGGTCGACCCAGCGGACGGCCAGCCAGGCGACACGGCCGAGCGGGGTCGCCACCACGAACCCCACGGCCGCCCAGCCGGTCGCGGTACCGGCGGGGCCGGGCAGGACCGTCCCGAGGGCACCGAGCACCAGGGCGGCGATCCCCGCGCCCCGGAGGACCCGGGCCATGGCCTCGTTGGCCCGCACCTGCTGGTCGAACGGCCGCTCGCGGTTCTTCACGAGACACCGCGTGCCTGCGTCACGACGACCCCCACAGCAGCACCGCGACGACGACCAGCACCGCGGCCAGCCCACGCTGCAGCAGCGTCCGGGGCACCGAGCCCTGCACCGCGGCGCCCAGCCGACCGCCCAGCAGGCTGCCCGCCACGACCGCGGCGGAGGCCTTGGCGTCCACACGGCCCTGCAGCGTCATCACGACCAGCCCTGCCGCCGCCGTGACGCCGACGGTGAAGGTGGTGGTCGCTGCTGCGACGCGTGGCGGGATGCCCATCAGCGTGGCCGTGACGGGCGTCTTGAGGAACCCGCCGCTGACCCCGGCGGTCCCGGCGGTGACGCCGGCCACCCACATCAACGCCAGGCCCACCGGCAGCCGGCGGGCACGGTAGGTCACGACGTCGGAGTCGACGTCGGTCGCCCCGGCGATCCGGCCCGGCCACTCCCCGATCGCATGGCGTCCGACCTCGGCCAGCACCCGGTCCCGTTCGGTCCGGGACCAGACGACGGCCACCGCAGCGGCGAGCGCCGCCACGGCGAGGGCGCGGGCCAGCAGGCGGTCGTCGACCAGCCCGGCCGCCAGGGCGCCCATGGCAGCCCCCGTCGTGGCCACGACCTCGGTGGTCACCCCCAGCCGGTGGTTGACGATGCGCTCGCGCAGCTGGGGGGCGCCGGCAGCCACGGACCCGGCCGCCACCGACACCAGCCCGAGGGGTGCTGCCTCCGATGCCGGCAGGCCGAGGACGACGAGCACGGGGACCAGCAGGACGGCCCCGCCGATGCCCGCCAGCGTCCCGATACCGCTCGAGCACAATGACGCGACGAGGGCGAGGAGGGCAGGCACGGGCAGCAGCCTTGCACGCTGCCGCCCGGCGACGCACGTCGGTCGGTAGCATCCCGAGCCATGGCGGAGCGCTGGATCGGCATCGAAGCGGGCGGCACCAAGGTGGTGTGCGCCCACGGCTCTGGACCCGATGACCTGTCGGCACCCACCCGGATACCCACGACCACCCCGGAGGAGACGCTGGGGGCGATCGTCGACTGGGTCCGCTGGTGCCTGTCCGACGGTGACGTCGCCGGGATCGGACTGGCGTCGTTCGGCCCCCTGGACCTCGACCCGGACAGCCCCACGTACGGCCACCTGACCACGACCCCGAAGCCGGGCTGGGCTGGCGCGGACCTGCTCGGCCCGTTGCGCGAGGTCTTCGACGGCCCCATCACGGTCGACACCGACGTCAACGGAGCGGCGCTCGGCGAGATGCGCTGGGGGGCGGGGGCCGACGTGCCGTCCCTCGCCTACGTCACGATAGGCACGGGTGTGGGCGTCGGCGCGATCATCGAGGGTGTGCCGGTGCACGGGCTGCTGCACCCCGAGGCCGGCCACATCCTCGTCCGCCGCCATCCCGACGACCCGTTCGCAGGCCGGTGCCCCTCCCACGGCGACTGCCTGGAGGGCCTGGCCTGTGGACCGGCCTGGCTGGACCGCTGGGGCCTCACGTCCGAGGAGATGGACCCCGAGACGCTGGAACGCGCCGTGACCATCCAGGCCAGCTACCTGGGTCAGCTCGTCGGGACGCTCGTGCTGGTGCTCTCCCCCCACCGGATCGTGTTCGGCGGCGGCGTGATGAGCCAGCCCGGCCTGCTCGCCCGCACGCGTGCCGCCGCCTCGGAGGTCCTCAACGGCTACGTCGACGTGCCGGCGGTGACCGACGGGATGGCGCGCTACGTGGTGGCCCCGGGACTCGGCGACCGGGCCGGCGTCCTCGGCGCGATCGCCCTCGCCCAGCGCAACGCGTCCTGACCGAGCCCCATCGGACGACCCCCTCGTCCCGATCCTCGCCCGGCACGCCCGAACCCGCCGGACCCGCCCAACCCGGCATTCCCCGACAATCGTAGGAATCGGTGCACCCGTGCCCCCGTCACCACAATCGTCGCGGCATCCCAATCCCGGAGGATTGGCAGCCGGACACGGTTGTAGGGATGGGTGCGCCGGTGCTCCCGTCGCCACAATCGTCGCGGGTCGACAATCGTCGCAGGGGTGGGGGCCCGCGCCCCCGACGAGGGCTCCTAGCGGATGCCGCCGGTGACGAGGATGTTCTCGCCCGTCACGTAGGACGCGTCCTCCGACAGCAGCCAGGCGACGACGCCGGCGACCTCGTCGACCGACCCCACCCGGCGGAGGGGGACCTGGCCGATCATCTGTTGCTCGACCGTCGCCGGGTCGTCGGCGTAGTACTGGCTCGGCGCTGCGGCCTGCTCGGCCACCTGACGGTCCCACATCTCCCCCGGTCCGATGAACGCCGGGGACACCGCGTTCACACGGATGCCGTGGGGCGCGAGGTCCAGCGCCGCCGCCTTCGTCAGCCCGATCACCGCGGCCTTGGACGCGGCGTAGGCAGGCATGTTGGCCGCCCCGCCGACCCCGGCCATCGAGGCCGTGTTGACCACGGCACCGCCCCGCCCCTCGGCCCGCAACCGGCGGACGACGGCCTGCATGACGTCCAGCACGCCGACGACGTTCACCGCCATGACGCGTGCCGCGTCCTCGACCGGGTACTCCCCGACCGGCAGGAACCGACCCTGGTAACCGGCGTTGTTGAACAGCAGGTCGGGCGGCCCGATGTCGGATGGGACCTCGGCCAGCGCGGCGTCCACCGCGCCGGCCGAGGTCACGTCGAAGGCGACGACGTGGACCCGAGCCGAGGTCCGGTCCTCGCGGCATCGACGGGCTGTGTCCTCGACGGCATCCGACCGGCTGGCCAGGTCGGCCAGCACGACCGTCGCGCCCGAGCGCGCCAGGCGGACCGCAACGGCACGGCCGATGTCGCCGCCGGCTCCGGTGACCAGGGCAACCCGGCCACCGAAATCGTGGGTGACGGTCATCCGGGGATGGCCGCCGCGGTCGTGGTCCCCAGGCGCAGGCCGTCGGGGCCGAAGACGTGGACCGGTCCGTCGTAGGCGACGTGCACGGTGTCACCGCGGTGGACGCTGGTGCCGCCCTCGGTCCGGACGAACAGCCGCAGGTCCTGTCCCTGATGGGTCGTGGCCACGCGGACGAAGGCCTCGCTGCCGAGCTCCTCCACGACCTGGACCAGGCCGCTCAGGCCGTGGTCGGCCAGCCGCAGGTGCTCGGGCCGGACCCCGACCGTGACGGTGCTGCCGCGAACCAGGGAGGACTCGACGGTGTCGGGCAGCGGGACGGGCAGCCCGGCGATTGCCACACCACCGTCCTCCACGACGCACTCCACGAGGTTCATCGCGGGGGACCCGATGAAGCCGGCCACGAAGGTGTTGGCCGGCTCGTCGTAGAGCCGCTTGGGCGTGTCGCACTGCTGCAGCACGCCGAAGTTCAGCACCGCGACCCGGTGGCCGAGCGTCATGGCCTCGACCTGGTCGTGGGTGACGTAGACGGTGGTGGTGCCGAGCCGTGCCTGCAGGTCGGCCAGCTCCAGGCGGGTCTGCACCCGCAGCTTGGCGTCGAGGTTCGACAGCGGCTCGTCCATGAGGAAGACCTGCGGTTCGCGGACGATCGCCCGTCCCATCGCCACGCGCTGGCGCTGGCCGCCGGAGAGGTTCTTCGGCTTGCGGTCGAGGTACTCGGTGAGGTCGAGGATCCTGGCGGCTTCCTCGACCCGCTTGCGACGCTCCTCCGCGGGGACCTTCGCCTGCTTGAGGGCGAACCCCATGTTGGCGGCCACCGTCATCTGGGGGTACAGCGCGTAGTTCTGGAAGACCATCGCGATGTCCCGATCGCGCGGGGGTGTCAGGGTGACGTCGCGTCCACCGATGTGGATGCTGCCGGCGTCGCACGGTTCCAGCCCGGCCAGCATGCGCAGGGCCGTGGACTTGCCGGAACCGGACGGGCCGACGAGGACCAGGAACTCGCCCTCCTCGATGTCGATGGAGAGCTGGTCCACCGCTGGCTTCGGCACCCCCGGGTAGATGCGTGATGCCGCCTCGTAACGAACCTCAGCCATTGCCTTCTCCCTTGACGAACGTGGTTGCTGGTGGGCAGGTGTGCGACGGGACCATCACTTGATCGCTCCCATGGCGAGTCCACGGATCATCCGCTTCTGCGCGATCCATCCCGCGATGACCACCGGCACCGAGGCCAGCGTCGAGGCGGCGGACAGCTTGGCGATGAAGTTGCCTCGGGTGGAGACGAACGACGTCACCCAGATCGGGACGGTCTGTCCGTCCACGGTGTTGAGCTGCACGGCCAGGAAGAACTCGTTCCAGGCGAAGATCAGGCACAGCAGCGCGGTGGCGGCCACACCCGGGGCCACGATGGGCAGGACGACGGAGGTCAGCTGTGCCCACAGGCTGGCCCCGTCGACATCAGCCGCCTCGATCAGCGACTTGGGCACCTCGCGGAAGAACGACCGGAGCATCCAGACCGCGAGCGGCAGGTTCATCGCGGTGTAGAGGATGATCAAGACCACGCGGCTGTTCAGGATCCCGAGCTCTCTCGCGATGATCCACAGCGGCAGGATCGCCGCCACGATGGGCAGGAACTTGGTGGAGATGAAGAAGAAGAGGACGTCGCGCCACTTCTTGACCGGCCGGACCGCCAGCGCGTAGGCGGCGGGGATGGCGAGGACCATGACGAGGATCGTGGAGATCCCGACGATCCAGGCGGAGTTGGCGAACGCTTCGGTGAAGCCGAGGAGCCCCGTGGTCTGCTGGGTCACCGCGGTGTACTGCTCGGTGGTTGGTTCGAAGAACAGCTGGGGGTCGCTGTTGGCGACCGCCTCGGTCTTGAAGCCGTTCATGAACATCCAGGCCACCGGGAAGAAGAAGAGGATGCCGACGATCCAGGCGATGATGCCGAGGACCACGTTGTGCCACTTCTTCTCACCGACGATGACGCTGGTGCTGTCGCCGCTCATGCTGTCTCCTCGTCCTCGAGCAGGCCACGCAGCACGCGCAGTCCCAGGTTGGCGATGATGATGGTGACGATGACGACGATCGTGGCGTAGGCCGAAGCCGAGCCGAACCGCCAGCCGCCGCCGATGGAGCGTTGGTAGACGAAGTAGGGGACGTTGGTCGAGCCGGGCCCGCCGCCGGTGATGACCTCGATGTGGTCGAAGACCTGGATCAGGTAGATCGACCCCAGCAGGACGCTCAGCTCGATGTAGGAGCGCAGGTGGGGCAGCGTGATCTGGAAGAAGATGCCGCGGCCGTTGGCGCCGTCGACTCGAGCGGCCTCCAGTACCTCACCGGGCTGGCTCTGCAGGCCGGCGAGGGCGATCAGCATCATGAAGGGGGTCCACTGCCAGACCAGGACGATCACGACCGACCACGTGGGTGCCCGGGAGACGAACTCGATGCTCTCCAGCCCGATGCGCTCCAGGACCCAGTTCAGCACGCCGTACAGCGAGGAGAACATCTGGGTCTTCCAGACCAGGCCGGCGACGACCGGCATGATCAGGAAGGGGGTGATCAGCAGGGTCCTGACGAACCCCTGGCCGAAGAACTTGCGGTCCAGCAGCATCGCGATGGCCGTGCCCAGCACGACCGACAGCAGCACTGCGGCGACGGTCATGAAGATGCTGGTCCGGGCGGCGTCGACGAAGAAGCTGTCGCTGACCAGGTCGGTGTAGTTGCCGACTCCGATGAACTCCTGGTCGGTGGGCGGGGTGATGGTCCAGTCGGTGAGGCTGTACCAGAGGGACAGCACGAACGGGACCTGCGTGACGACGATGGTGAAGAGGAGCGCTGGCAGCAACGGCAGGCGTCGCAGCCACCCATCTCGCCGGTTGAGCCGACGAACCTCTTCAGCGTGGGTGACCGCCCCCTCCGGCGTGCTGCGGGAGGGGGTCGGCGAGATGGTGGCGGACATGGCGTCAGCGAGGTCGGGTCGGCCTGATCAGCTGGACGCCGACGCCGCGATCTCCTGGCAGGCCTCGATGGCGGTGTCGAAGTCGACGCTGCCGGCGATCACCGCCGAGAACTGCTCGGTGCACCGGGTGCCCACGTCCTGGAACTCGGGGACACCGACGAACTGGACCGCGGGCAGGCCCGGCCGGGGAGTCGTGCCCGGCATGTCGATCGGTGCGTTCTCGATGGCGGTCAGGGTCTGCTCGGCGAAGGCAGCGGCCGCCTCCTGGTACTCGGGGGTCTCGTACAGCGACCCGCGGGTTCCCGGCGGGACCGCCGCCCAGCCGCCCGGCAGGTTCTCACCGGCGGTGCGCAGGTAGTCCGGTCCGGTGGCCCAGGAGATGTACTCCCATGCCAGGTCGGGGTTTGCGGCGTTCTGGGGGATGGCCAGCGACCAGGCCCACAGCCAGCCGGCGTTGTCGGTCTCCATGACCGGCGCCTGCGCGAAGTTGTTCTGGCCCTGGACGGGGCTGTCGTCGGCCTCGAGCAGTCCGGCGGCAACGGTGGCGTCGTACCACATGGCGACCTGGCCGTTCTGGTACTGGGTCAGGCACTCGTTGAAGCTGGAGTTCGCCGCGTCGTCCTCGCCGACGCTGGTGACCAGGTCGACGTAGAACTGCAGGGCCTCGCGGAACTCGGGGGTGTCGACCTGCGCCTCACCGATCGAGCCGTCGTCGTTGGCGGCCCACCAGGTGCCACCGAAGGTGTTGAGGACGGTGGTGAACGCCGCACCGAGGTCACCCCAGCCGGGCTTTCCGCGCAGGCAGATACCGGCGGTGTCCTCGCTGTCGAGGGCTGCGGCGATCTCCGCCACCTCGGTCCACGTGGGGGCGTCGGGCATCTCCATGCCGGCGGCCTCGACGAGGTCCTCGCGGTACATCAGGAACGACGACTCCGCGTAGAAGGGTGCGGCGTACAGCTCGTCCTCGTAGGACAGGCCGGTGCGGACCGCGCCGATCAGGTCGTCGACCTCGTAGTCGGCGTCGCCCTGGGCGTAGTCCTCGAGGCTGACCAGCCAGCCGTTCTCCGCGAACTGCGGGGTCTCGTACAGGCCGATCATGATGACGTCGAAGGACTCACCCCCGGCACCGGTCTCGCGCGTCACGATCTCGCGGAGGGTCTGCTCCTCCAGGATCGTGTAGTTGACCTCGATGCCGGTGTCGGCGGTGAAGTGCTCCGGGGTCAGGGAGGCGATGTCCTCCATCTGCGGGTTGCCGACGATGGCGACGTTCAGCGAACCGCCGTCTGCGGTGCTGTCACCGCCGTCGTCCGTCGTGGTGCCGTCACCGCCGCCCGAATCAGTGTCGTCGGTGCCGCTGCACGCGGCAGCCAGCAGCACGAGCACGGCGAACAGGGCGACGGCTCGCCAGGTCCGGTTCAGCAGAAAGACGTCTCGACTCATCACGAAAGCTCCCAGTCAGGGGGTGGTCACGGCTCGTCGGCGCTGCGCCCTTGCACCTCCGACACCGATCAGGTCTACGCCACTCAATGTGGGAACGCAAGAGAAAACCACACAGAAAACTTTGGTCTCTTGGCTATTGACGCATCAACAGTGTTGATGTTCCGTACTGGACCAAGGAACTGGACATGGGAGTGCCTGACATGAAGCTGCGACCGGACAGCCTGTCGGAGGCCGACGATCGGCTCCGTCGACCGGACTACGACCGGACGGCCCTCCGCCGTTCGATCGTCCACATCGGGGTCGGGGGCTTCCATCGAGCCCACCTCGCCACCTACGTCGACGAGCTCTGCCGTGGGGGACACACCGACTGGTCGATCGTCGGAGCGGGTGTGTTGCCCCACGACGCCGCCATGGCGCAGGTCATGGCCGACCAGGACGGGCTGTACACCCTGCTGGTCCGCGACCGGGACGGCGTGGAGGCCACGGTGATCGGCAGCATCGTGGACTACGTGCACGCCCATCCCGACCCCGAACCCCTGGTCGCCAGGATCGCCCACGCCGACACCGCGATCGTGTCGTTGACGGTCACCGAGGGCGGCTACCCCGTCGACGACGTGACCGGCGAGTTCGACCCGGACTCGCACAACGCCGCGCCGGGGTCGGCCTTCGCCGCGCTGGTGGCCGGCCTTGCCCGTCGCCGGGCCGACGGGGCACCGCCGATCACCGTCCTCAGCTGCGACAACGTCATCGGCAACGGCACCGTCACCCGCACCGCGACCCTCGGGCTCGCCCGGACGACCGACCCCGACCTTGCGGACTGGATCGAGCGGACCGTCGCCTTCCCCAACAGCATGGTCGACCGCATCACGCCGGCCACGACGGACGAGGATCGCGCATGGCTCTCGCGCGAGCGGGGACTGGACGACGCCTGGCCGGTCGCCACCGAACCGTTCCGCCAGTGGGTGGTGGAGGACCACTTCTCGGGACCGCGGCTTCCGCTGGAGGACCTCGACGTCATCGTCACCGACGACGTCGAGCCGTACGAGCTGTTCAAGCTCCGGCTGCTGAACGCCGGCCACTCGTGCCTGGCCTACCTGGCGCGAGTGGCCGGTCACCGGCGGGTCGACGAGGTGATGGCCGAGGACCGGTTCGCCGAGTTCCTGCGCACCTTCCTCGACGCCGAGGCGGGACCGGTCGTCCCCCCGGCTCCAGGCATCGACCTCGAGGACTACAAGGCGTCGCTGGTCACGCGGTTCGCCAACCCCGCCATCGGCGATCAGGTCGACCGCCTCTGCATCGACGGGTCGTCGAAGTTCCCCAAGTTCCTGGTGCCGACGATCCAGCGGCAGCTGGCGGCAGGTGGACCGGTCGAGCTGTCGATGCTGGCCCTCGCCGGGTGGTGTCGGTACCTGCAGGGCGCGGCCGACGACGGGACGGCCCTGGAGCTGTCAGCGGACCCCCACCTCGCGGAGGCGATGGCGTTCGCCGACGCCGCCCGCGCCGACCCAGCGGCCTTCCTGGGTTATCGTCGCGTCTTCGGCGAAGCGCTCGCAGGGGACCCCACGGTTCACGAGGCCTTCACCGAGGCGCTGACCCGCCTGACCGCTGACGGCGTCCGTGTCACCATCGACCACACCCTCGACCGCCAGTGACCGGCCCACCCCGCACCCCCCTCCATGACGACCACCACCGGCCCCCCGAGCCGCGCCGAGCTGCAGAGCCAGCGACAGGACGAGATCCTGCGCCTCGTCCGTGAACGCGGACGTGTGGAGGTCACCACGCTCGCCGAGCAGTTCGACGTGACGACCGAGACGATCCGTCGGGACCTGTCGGGCATGCAGAAGCGCAAGCTGCTGCGACGGGTCCATGGTGCCGCCGAGCCGTGGCAGGCCGTCCGCTACGAACCCAGCATCAGCGCGCGCCACTCCCAGCAGGTGGAGGAGAAGCGCCGGATCGTCACCGCCGCCCTCGACGAGCTGCCTCCCGAGGGCACGATCATGATGGACGCGGGGTCGACGACCTCGTTGTTCGCCGGCTACTTCCCGCCCGACCTGCAGCTTCGGGTGGTCACCAACTCGTTGCTGATCGCCCCGATGCTCGCGGAGCACGACAGCCTGCGGGTCATCGTCCTCGGGGGCACCGTTCGTCCGCAGACCGCCTCGATGGTCGACCACGACACCGTCGAGACGGTGCGGCGCATGTCGGTCGACGTGCTGTTCATGGGCACCGACGGGCTGACCCCCGAACGAGGGTTCACGACCCCGTTCACCGACGAGGCCGCCGTCAAGCAGGCGATGATCGCGTCCGCTCGCCGGGTGATCGCCCTGGTGGACTCCACCAAGTTCGGCAACGACCACTTCGTGCGGTTCGCCGACCTGACCGACATCGACACCCTCATCACCGACACGGGCGCCAGCGACGCGGATGTCGCGGCGCTGGAGGCCGGCGGCCTGCACGTGGTGCGCGTGTGACCGCTGCGCCAGCGCCCCACGAGCTCGAGGCGATCGCCGCGGAGGTTGGCCGGGCCGCTGCATCGGCCGTCCGCGCGGCAGCCGCCGACGTGACCGCCCTGGACACCAAGTCATCCCCGACCGATGTCGTCACCGCCGCCGACCTCGCCGTCGAGACGCTGATCCGCGACCGCCTGCTGGCCGCCACGCCTGGGGCGGCCATCATCGGGGAGGAGCACCCCGACACCGCTGGCGACACGGCGTTCGGGTGGATCGTCGATCCCATCGACGGGACGGTCAACTACCTGCACGGGCTCCCGTTCGTGTCGGTCAGCATCGCCGCCACCGTCGAGGGCCACGTCGTGGCGGGCGTGGTCGTCGACGTGCACCGCGACGAGGTGTTCGGCGCCGCTGCCGGCTTCGGTGCCCGCAGGGACGGCCACCCGATCAGGGTCGCCTGCCCGCCGTCGCTGGACCGTGCGCTGGTCGCCACCGGCTACGCCTACGACGCCGATGTCCGGGCCGCACAGGGACAGGTGCTCGCGGGCCTGATCGGCCGCGTAGCCGACATCCGCGGCTTCGGCTCGACGGCGCTGCACCTGGCCTGGGTCGCCTGTGGTCGTCTCGACGGCTTCTACCAGTCACACGCCAACCGCTGGGACTACGCCGCGGGGGCCCTGATCGCCGAGGAGGCGGGGGCGTCCGTGCGATTGCCCGGCGAGCCGTCGGCGATGCTGCTGGCTGCGGCCCCGACCGTGGCCGAGGACCTGGCGCTCGCGGTCAGCTGAAGTCGGCCGGCACGTTGGCGGCAAGCTCTGCGAGGAAGGGCGCCGCGGTGCCGTCGGAGGGTGCCCGCCAGTCCCCGCGGGGCGACAGCGCACCGGCGCCGCTGACCTTCGGGCCGTTGGGCATGGCCGACCGCTTGAACTGGCTGAAGCCGAAGAAGCGCCGCAGGAACACCTCCAGCCACCGGCGGATCGTCGCCGGGTCGTGGGCCCGCCTGGCCTCCTCGGGGAAGTCCGCCGGCCACTCGCCGACCGCCGCGTCCCGCCATGCGTGCCACGCCAGGAACGCCACCGTCGAGGGTGCACGGCCCCGCCGGGCGATGTGGTGCAGGAAGAAGTCGTGCAGCTCGTAGGGCCCGATCGACGCCTCGGTGGACTGGATCTCCTCGCCTTCCTCGGCGGGGATCAGCTCCGGGGAGATCTCTGTGTCGAGGATGTCGACCAAGACCTCGTCGGTGGCCCCGTCGTACTGGTCGGTGGCCACGGCCCAGCGGATCAGGTACTGGATCAGCGTCTTGGGCACTCCGGTGTTCACCGCGTAGTGGCTCATCTGGTCACCGACGCCGTAGGTGCACCAGCCGAGCGCCATCTCCGACAGGTCGCCGGTACCGAGCACGAAGCCGTGTCGGTGGTTGGCCAGGCGGAACAGGTAGTCCGTCCGGAGGCCCGCCTGCACGTTCTCGAAGGTCGTGTCGTAGACCGACCGGTCCCGCTCCCCCTTCGCGTAGGGGTGGTCGAGGTCGGCCAGCATCTGCTCGGCTGCCGGACGGATGTCGATCTCCTCGGCGGTGATCCCGAGCGCCCGCATCAGGCGCCACGCGTTGGACTTCGTCCCCTCGCTGGTGGCGAACCCGGGCATCGTCACGCCGATGATGTCGGTGCGGGGCCGGTCGAGCCGGTCCATGGCCTTCGCCGCGACGATCAGCGCATGGGTGGAGTCGATGCCACCGGAGACCCCCACGACCAGCGTCCGGCTGCCCGTTGCGGTCAGGCGACGGATCAGGCCGTCGACCTGGATGTTGAACGCCTCGTAGCAGTCCTCGTCCAGCCGCGCCCGGTCGCTCGGGACGAACGGGAAGCGCTCGATGGTGCGCCGCAGGCCGATGTCCCCGTCGGTGCGGCCCAGCTCGAAGTCGATGCGCCGGACGGTCGTGTCGGGGCGGCCGGCCGCCACGGCCGCGTCGGCGAACGTGGGGGTGCGCATGCGTTCCGACACGAGTCCGCCGAGGTCCACGTCGGCGACGACAAGCGCCTCGGAGTCGTCGAAGCGGGCCGATGCGGCCAGCAGCCTGCCGTTCTCGTGGATCAGGCTCTGGCCGTCCCATGCCACCTCGGTGGTGCTCTCCCCCGGCCCCGACGCGGAGAAGACGTAGGCCGACAGGGTTCGCAGCGACTGCGACGCACACAGCAGCGCCCGGTCGCGGGCCTTGCCGATGGTCACGTTGGACGCCGACAGGTTGGCCAGGACCACGGCGCCGGCCAGCGCCGCACGGGTCGACGGCGGGGTGGCGGCCCAGAAGTCCTCGCAGATCTCCATGCCGAGCACGAAGTCGGGGACGTCGGTGGCGGCGAACAGCAGGTCGGTCCCGAACGGCACGGTCTGCCCCGCCACGGTGATCCGTCCTCCCACGACACCGGCACCGGGCGTGAACCAGCGCTTCTCGTAGTACTCGCGGTAGTTGGGCAGGAAGCTCTTGGGCACCACGCCGAGGATCCGGCCACGGTGGATCGCCAGGGCGCAGTTGTACAGCGTGCTGCCGGAGGGCACCGGCGCCCCGACGAGCAGCACCGGGTGCAGGGCCGCGCTGGCGTCGACGACGGTGGCGATCGCCCGGTCCACGGCGTGGTGCATGCCGCCCTGCAGGTGCAGGTCGTCGATGGCGTAGGAGGAGAGGTTGAGCTCCGGGAAGACGACGAGGTCGACGTCCTCGTCGTGGGCTCGTTCGGCGATCTCCACCGTGATCTCGGCGTTGCGTGCGGGGTCGCCCACGGTCGCCCTCGGGGTGGCCGCACCGACACGCACGAAGCCGTGGGTGTGGATGGATCGGAACGCGGTCGGGCTCACAGGGTCTCCTCCAGCAGGTCGAGCGCCGCGCTGAGGGTATGCAGCCGGACGGCTCCGCGCCCGACCGTCCCGAAACGCCGAACACGGTGCACGGTGTCGCCATCGGTCCGTGCGACCGCCATGTGCACGAGGCCCGGCTCGGGCCCCACGTCGGCGTACCCCGTCACCGACACCCCGATGTCGGCCCCGTCGGGTCCCACCAGGGCCTCGGCCATGGCGACGGCGACCGGCCTGCTGACCGCGCCGTGGGCCTCCAGCATCTCCGCGGGGATGCCGAGCACGTCCTGCTTGGCGCGCAGGGAGTACACCACCAGGCCGCGGTCCAGCACGTGGCCCGCCCCGGGGATGTCGGTGAACAACGAGGCGAGCAGGCCGCCCGTGCAGCTCTCGGCCGTCGCGAGCGTGCGCCCGCGTCCGCTCAGATGGTTCAGCAGCCGACGGGTCCGAGCCTGGAGCTCCGGACCGAGGACGCCCGCGAGCGCTTCGGCATCGTGTCGAGGATCCATGCCGCAGCGGTACCCCCGTGCACGGCGGTCGACACCGCCGTCACTGGATCACGGGTGTCCTCATGGACACGCCCGCAGCGCCGATGGAGAGGACGATGCCCACTGCCTTCGATCGCCTCCGCTTCCGGTCCAAGCTGCTGTCCCTCGTCGCGCTGCCGCTGGTCGGCATGCTGGTGTTCGTCGGCGGCAGTGCCCTGGAGCAGCGCCAGCGGGCGGCTGATGCCGAGCACACGGGCAACCTCGTCGAGCTGGCCACCGTGACCGGGACGGTGATCCACGAGCTGCAGCTCGAGCGCGGCCTGACGTCGATGCTGCTCGCCAAGTCGACCCCCGAGAACCTCACGGCGCTGGCCGACCAGCGGGCCGTCACCGATGTCGCCCTGGACGAGTGGACCGCCTTCCGGACCTCGCCTCGCGGCATCGACGCCGGTCGCGACCCCGAGGCCACCCCCGAGGCGGCCCTCGCCGAGCTCCCGACGCTCAGGGAGGGCATCGACCGTGGCCTGATCGGTTCGACCGACGTGGTGGATGGCTATGGCGAACCGACCACGCAGCTGCTGGCCTCGTTGGTCGGCGCCGCCTCGGCCACCGCGGATGCCGCACTCAGCCGCGAGATACTCGCCCACGTGGCGCTGCTGGAGGCCAAGGAAGAGGCCGACCTCGAACGTGCCGAGCTGGCCAACGTCTTCTCCCTCGGCCGGTTCGCGGCAGGTCAGAGCCGAACCATCGCCGCGGCGATCGCCGCGCAGGAAACCCACCTCGAGGACTCCCGGCGGGCCGCATCGCCGCGGGCGCGCGCCATCCTGGACGACGCCGTCGCCCACCCCTCCTTCGCCCGGGTCGCGGAGATGGAGGACGCCGCCTTCCGCCACGCCCGTACCGGCGAGTTCGGCGTCGATGCCGCGGACTGGTTCGCCGCAACGACCGAACGGATCGATGTCCTCCGGTCAGCCGAGCAGGCGCTGGCCGCCGGGTTGCTGGCCGACGCCGTCGCCGCCGGTGAGGCCGCCGACAGGGCGTTCGCCGTCGCGGTGGCCACCGCCGTCGTGCTGTTCGCGCTGACGATCGGCTGGTGCGCCCTGGTGGTCCGTCGCGTGACCCGCCAGATGACCCGCACCGCCGATGCGCTGGACCGTGCCGCCGGTGCGCTGGGCCCCGTCACGACCCACGTCCGCAGCGCCGCCGAGCGGGTGTCCGCCGAGGTCTCCACCGTGTCGGCCCTCGTCGGCCACACCGCCAGCAGCGTCGACGGCGTCGTCGCCGCCACGGCGGGGCTGTCTGCGGCGGTCGAGGACATCGCCCTGAACTCCCGTACGGCCGAGCAGCGTGCTGCCGAGGCCACGCGGGCCGCGACGGCGACGTCAGCGTCGGTCGAGGCGCTGGTGGAGTCCGCCGCCCAGGTCGCCTCGATCTCCGAGATGATCGGCCGGATCACCGAGCAGACCAAGCTGCTGGCCCTGAACGCCACGATCGAAGCGGCACGGGCGGGCGATGCCGGGCGAGGGTTCGCCGTCGTCGCCAGCGAGGTGCAGGCGCTGGCGACCGAGACGGCCGACGCCACCGGGCTCATCGACGAACGGGTGGGACGCATCCGCGAGGCCGTGCAGGGGATGTCGACGTTGTCCGAGGACGTCACGGCGACCATGTCGGCGGTTCGCGACAGCCAGCAGGCCATCGCGACCGCCGTCGAGCAGCAGGTCGCGGCCAGCAACGGCATCAGCAGCAGCCTCGACGGGATGTCCGATCGTGCCGATCAGGTCACCCGGGGGGTGCTGGAGGTCTCCGCCATCGTCCAGCAGTCGCTGGTGGCTGCCGACAGGGCTGGCGAGGCCGCCACCGTCGTCGACGCCGCCCAGGCCCAGCTGCGCGCCGTCGTGGACGGTGCGCGGACACGGAGGGCCTCGATGGACGCCATCGGCGGCCGACCTGCGCAGGACGCCGGGCTGCGGTCGGCGGACGCACACCCGACGGTGACGCCGCCAGCGACGTCGCCGGAGTCGGTACCCGCCTGACCTCCGGACCGTGCCCCGTCCGGACAGGCAGGTGTAGGGCGGGGCAGTCGCGGGCATCCAATGACCCGTCGCCCGCACCCAGCGCCGAGGAGCCGCCCCCGTGATCGACATCGCCCTGGATGTCCAGCTACCCCGCCAGCTCAGGGCCGTCGGCCACCTGCGCCGCACGGTCCGTTCGTTGTGCGTCGAGATGGGCGTTGCAACCGACGATGTCGATGCCCTCGTGCTGGCGACGTCGGAGGCCTGCAACAACATCATCCTGCACGCCGACCTCGACGACACCTTCGAGGTGCGGTTCCGCCTCCGCGGGCACACCGCCCGCATCGAGGTCGTCAACGAGAACACGCCGTTCCTCGACCTCGAGCAGCAGGCTGCCGACCCCCTGTCGGAGTCCGGTCGCGGCCTGCAGATCATGCGCCACCTCTGCGACGAGGCCCGCTTCACCACCTCGGGTGAGGGGGGGACGTTGGTGGAGATGGTGCGCCACGTCCAGGCGACCGAGGGGTCCCTGCTCGACGGCCCCGGCTGAACCGGCCCCGGCTGAACCGACCCCGGTCCGACCCCACAGGCATCGGGACGTCATCGGATCGTGGTGCGTGTCGCACCCCGCGCGTACGTTGGCGACACATGCGCAGAACGCTCCTCTTCTTCGTCTCGGCGCTCGTGGTCGCCGGCGCCGCGCTCGCCACGTCACAGCTGGGCGGGGACCCGGTCATCGACGTGCCACCGGCCCCCACCGTCGTCCCGGTGCCCACCCCGTCGGACACCACGACCGCCGAGCCCGTCCCGACCGCGACGGCCGCGCCGATCAGCACACCCACGCCCACGCCGACGCCCACCGACCGCGAGGGCGAGGCCGAGGTGGCGTCGGTGCAGCAGGCCCTCACCGACCTCGGCTACTACGTCGGCGCGATCGACGGGAAGGCCGGTCCGGCCACCGCCAGCGCCGTGCAGGCCTTCCAGAAGGTCAACGGGCTGTCGGCGGACGGGGTCATCGGCCCCAACACCGTCGCCGCGATGGCCGACCCGGCCCAGCCGACCCTCGTCGGCGGGCCCCCGACCCGTGTCGAGGTCGACCTCGACACCCAGGTGCTCGTGCTCGTTGAGGGTGGGACCGTCACGCGGATCCTGCCGATCTCCAGCGGCTCGGGTGACACCTACGCCACCGCAGGCGGCGGCACGGCCGAGTCGGTCACCCCGGTCGGCACCTACACCGTCGAGCGGCGCATCTCCGGTGAGCGCCACGCGCCCCTCGGCACGCTGTACGACCCCATGTACTTCTACCGGGGCTGGGCCATCCACGGGTCCAACAGCGTCCCGGCCTACCCGGCGTCCCACGGCTGCGTGCGCGTGACCCGCACCGACGCCAAGTGGTTGTTCGAGCGGGTGGGCGTCGGCATGCCGATCGTGCTGCACGGCGACCGCAACGCCTTCGACCCGCGCCGGGGCGAGAGCGCCGGCACCGCCGAACCGGCCGGTGACACCCCCGACACCACGCCGCCGGACGGCATCCAGACCCCCGAGCCCACCCCCGGCGCAACCGAACCGGCACCGGCACCGGAGCCGACGCAGCCGGCCGAACCGCAGCCCACGACGGCGCCGCCCGCCGAACCGACGACCCCGCCGGAGCCCACCCCGACCGGCGGCGGGACGCCCGGTGACGAACCGCCCGGTCCCGCTGCACCGCCCACCCCCGTGCCCGAGGTGCCCGACCCCTCGTGATCCCGACAGGTCGGTGACGGTTGGTCCGAGCCCCTGTTCCCCGACGAGAATCGGTGCTACGACTCCCTGATCCGGCGGTGCCGGCAGGACCGCCCCCCGGGGCCGTGGACCGAGGAACGCAGATGAGGAGGGGGCTCGAGGCGATCGGCATCGCCATCCTGCTGATCGCCGTGGGCGCGATCGGCCTGTCGCTGGGCCAGGCGCTCAGCCGGTTCACCGCGGTCGCCGAACGACGCATGCCCGGCGCGGTCACGTTCGAGGCCGAACCGGGTGCCACCTACGGCGTTGGCCTCGACGACCGAGGCCTGGACCGGGTGTTCGGCCCCACACCGGGCGAGCAGCGACGGCCGGACTGCACGCTGGTCCAGGGCGAGCGCGAGGACGCGCTCGACCGGACGGTCGTGGCGGACTCCGGCGGGTTGGTCCGCATCGCCACGTTCGAGGCGACGAGCGCCTCGGTCACCGTCGACTGTCGCTGGACCGGACCGACACCCGACGACTCCGTGCAGCTGCTCGTGTTCCGCATCCACCCGTGGGTCCAGCGGACCCTCGGCGCGCTGATCGGTGCCGGCATGATCGCGCTCCTGCTCGGCATCTGGCTGCTGTACCGGGCCGGGGTCCTTCGCGACGAGGACGCGCTCGGGGAACCGGACGAACGGCCGCACCCGCCGCCACCGATGACGACGGGACCCGACGAGCCCGCACCGTCGCCCATGCCGCCCGACGGTGCGTCACCGATGGACGTCCTCCGCTGGGGGTTCGATCAGGCGCGGGCCGGTTGGGCGGAGTCCCAGCAGCCGTCGACCGCGGACCCGGGGGACCGCGAGGACGCGGTCAACGAACGCGTTCGGTCCGACGAGCAGCCATGACGGCGTCCACGAGCACCCAGCCGCCGTAGCCGAAGGCGAGCAGGAAGCTGGCCCCTCCTCGGACGACGCCGACCTGTGGATCGTGGCTCACGGCCACCGACAGGATGCACAGCAGGGTGGCGATCGCGAGCTTCAGGTGGGCCTGGGCCGACAGCGCGGTGTTCATCACCTGCATCGTCGGCAGGCCCGCCCGGAGGCTGACCCAGCCCGCCCAAGTTACGTACCGCGGGAAAAATATGCAGTCAGTAATGACTAGATACTTCAGGTCATGGGCGTACGTACCGATGCACTGGTCGACGGCCCCGCCGGGGACGGTCCGGACCCTCCGGATCGGTTGGTGGGCGTCGCCGCGTACGAACCGACAGGGGAGCACCGCCGCCGCGGTGCTGTCGTCGCCCACCAGCCAGGAGACCACGCATGAGGACCCGCATCACCCGCATCGCCACCGCCGGCTTCACCGCCGCCGCGCTGGCACTGACCGCCGCCGGCCCTGCCGCCGCACAGGGCCTGCCAGACCTTCCGACCGCCCCGTCTGGCGCCGTCGGCGAGATCCTCTCGCCGCTGGAGGACCTGATCGGCGAGATCACCGGCCCGCTCGGCGACGCCCTCGGCGACGTCCCGCTGGACAACGCCGTCACCCTGACCGGCACCGACGCGGTCGAGGCCGCCGTCGCCCTGTCGCGCATCACCTTCCCCGAGAGCCAGATCGCCTTCGTCGGCCGCGACGACGTGTTCGCCGACACCCTCTCCTCCGTCGCAGGCCAGGGCATCGCCGGGGCACCGCTGCTGCTGACGCAGACCGACACCATCGACCCCCGCACCACCGACGAGCTGACCCGCCTCGGCGTGACCGAGATCGTCATCCTCGGCGCCGAGCAGGCCATCTCCACCGCCGTCGAGGACGAGCTGGTCGGCATCTACGGCGCCGACAACGTCACCCGCGTCGGTGGCCCCTCCCGCATCGAGACCGCGGCGGACCTGGCGGGTGTCATCGCCCCGCAGGCCGCGCACGTCGTCATGATGCGCGCCTACCCCTCCGAGGGTGCCGACCAGTCGCAGGCCTACGCCGACGCGTTGTCCGCCGGCCCGCTGGCCTCCAACCTGGAGCTGCCCTCCCTGCTGACCACCACCGACTACCTCCACGACGCGACCGAGGCCTACCTGCGCTCGGCCGGCGTCGAGCAGGTCACCCTGATCGGCGGCGAGGCCGCGATCTCCCCCGAGGTCGAGAACACCCTCCTGGACATGGGCGTCACCGTCACCCGCGTCGCCGGCGACAACCGCTGGGACACCTCGGTCCGCATCGCCAACGCGATGGGCATGCTGGACGTCTCCGACGCCAACCGCGTCATCCTCAGCGAGGGCGGCGCCGTCGCCGAGCCGCTGTGGGCTGCTGGCTTCGCCGCTGCCGCCCACGGTGCGGTCTACCAGTCGCCGGTCCTGCTCGTCGATGGTCCCCTGCTGCCGCCCGAGACCATCTCCTTCATCGGCGACGGCCTGATCGCCAACGCCCTGCGGGTCAACAACGAACCGGTCATCTGCAACAGCTTCGTCGACTTCCTGGCCTGCGAGACCGTCGCCCTGATGATGCTGGGCACCCTCGACGCCGCCAACGAGCTGGCCGGTGGCGCCATCGGCAGCGTGCTCGGGCCGGTGCTCGAGCCCCTGGTCGAGGCCCTCGACGGCATCCTGCCCGGCCCCGACGGCACCAGCCCCGGCCTGGTCGGCCAGATCCTCGGCCTCATCGGTGTCGGTGGCACCGAGGAGGAGCCCGAGTCCGACCTGTGCGGCGACGGCGTCGACAACGACGAGGACGGCGAGATCGACGAGGCCGACGAGTGCGAGGGTGCGTCGGAGGAGTCCGCTGACGCCCGGTTCGCGGCCGCCATGGCCGACCAGCCCGTCGAGGTCCGTACCGCCTTCACCGAGATGATGGGCGCCGAGGGCAACCGCGTCTCCCCGTCCGAGCAGGGCGTCCTGATCCGCATCCTGTCCGACCTGTCCGCCGCCCTCGGTGGCCCGGTCGACACCTCCAACCCGGCGCAGGCCGCCGCGCTGGTCGACGTGATCGAGTCCATCAACGCCGTCGTGGGCGACCGCTCCGGCAACATCCCGCTGGGCGAGCTGACCAGCCTGCTGGAGGGTGTGGAGCTGCTGACCGCCGACCTGGCCGACGTCGTCGCCCTCGGTTCGCTGGTCGAGGAGCTCGGCACCGACACCCTGCCGGTCGTGGAGGAGCTGACCAGCGTGGTCGGTGGCTTCCTGTCCACCTCCGCTGGCTTCCACGAGGTCGAGCGGGACCTGGTCTCCACCTACGGCCCCGAGGCCCAGCGCCTGGCCAACGCCATCAACCGGCTGACCAGCTAGCACCGAACCCCGGCCCCTCCCGAGGGCCGAACAACCCCCGACGCGAGGGGCCGCCGACCACACGGTCGGCGGCCCTTCGTGCATCTGCGGTGCACGTTCCCCGGGCCGGACGCGGACGTCGACCGGGTCAGCAGGCCTCGGCGTCGAGCTCGTCGAGGTCGGCCCGTACCGATGGGTCGACCACCTCCGGGCCACCGACGACCGCGATGACGATGGGTGCGTCACGGCAGGAGGTCAGCGCAGCCCGGGTGGCCTCCGGCGCCTCGTGGGTGTCGACGAAGAGGATCGGCGCCTGCTCGTCGGCGGCGAGGCCGGCGGCGAGGAGGCCATGTGCCCAGGCGCCGTCGAGGTAGCCGTTGACCAGGTGGTGCGCCGCGACGGCAGCGCCGTGGGCGGCAGGCACCAGGCGTGCCGCCGCGACCGCCGTCCCGGCACGGTCGGGGCCAGCCACCCGGTCCACGCCCGGTATGCCGGCCAGGGCGGTGTCGCTGACGGCGGCGACACCCCCGGCGACGATCGTCCGGGTGGTGCCGTGGTCTGCCAGCCAGCCCGCGACCGCCGGCGAGCCGATGTCGCCGTCGGTCAGCAGCACCGGCGTGGCCGTGCTGGCCGCGTGGGCGCCGAAGGCCACCGAGTCCGCCCACGCCGCTGCACCCTGCCCGAAGGCCCGGGCCAGCACGACGGTCGAGGGGTCGGTCCCCGACGCGATCAGCCGATCGGCAACCGCCAGCGCCGTCCCGATCCGCGACGTCCCGGCCAGCCGGACCGGCTGGTGCCCCCGGACACGCAGCGCGTCGACGACCTGCTCGCTGATGGCCCCCGGTCCACCGAGCACCAGGACGGTCCCGCCCCGCGGCAGCACTCGGTCGATCTCGTCGGCCGTGGCCGGGGCCAACGCGTCGGGCAGGGTGTACAGGAGCGGACCGCGGCCGGTCAGCGCAGTGCCTGCCAGGGCGTCGGCGAAGTCGTCGGATCGTGCCAGGACCACGTGCGGGACGTCCGCGGCAGCGCCTCGGAACCGCATGCGGGAGACCACGACCGCGTCCACGACCGGATCGTTGCCGACGACCGGTGTGGGCAGGGTGTCGATGGTGATCGTTGCGCGATCGTTGGCCGACCGTGGGTCGGCGGCGCTGCCCTGCACCGAGGCGGTGACCTGCTGGGCCCCCCGGTCGGTCTGGACGATCTCGACCGGGAAGGTGGTGCGCGATCCGGGCATCAGCTCCGGGGTGGTGCACCGGAGGGTGTCCGGTCCCTCCGCGACGCAGCCGGCCGGCAGGTCGACGGCGAGCAGACCGGACGGCAGGGTGACGACCGCAACCCCGGTGGCGTCGGAGGGGCCGTCGTTGGCGACCTGGATCAGCAGGTCGTCGTCGTAGCTGGTCCGCAGCAACGCGGAGACGTCGGCGGAGGCGAAGAGGCCCTGCGCCCCCGCGGCGGCGGGTGCGAAGAGGAAGAGGATGGTGACTGCAACGGCGAGAAGTGGTGATCGCACGCAGGGCACGGTTGCCCAGCGCAACCATCGCGGTCATCTATTTCACTCCTGGTAACCAACGGCATCCCCAGCGCCATCCGTCAGCAGCGCGATCCGTCCAGCTGGTCGAGCTCGGTGCGCAACGACGGGTCGACGACATCGGGACCGCCGACGACGGCGATGGCGACGGGCGCGTCGCGGCAGGACGTCAGCGCCGTGCGGGTCGCATCGGGGGCATCCGTGCGCGTGACGAACAACACGGGAGCGCCCTCGTCGACGGCAAGGCCGGCGGCGAGGAGACCGTGGACCCAGCCGTCGTCCACGTAGCCGTTGACCAGGTGGACGGCGGTTGCCGCTGACGTCCGTCGGGTGGGCAGGAGCGCACCCGCCGCGACGGCGGTCCCCGCCCGGTCCACACCGGCGATCCGCTCGACGCCCGGCAGGCCGCCGAGCGCGGCGTCGGGAACCGCACCCACTCCACCGGCGACGAGGGTGCGGGTGGTGCCGTGGCCGGCCGCCCATCGGGCCACCTCGCCGGATCCGGCCACGGGGTCGGTCAGCAGGATGGGGGTGGACGTCTGGCCGGCGAAGGCGCCGAACGCGATCGCGTCGGCCCATGCGGCGGCAGCGTCGCCGAAGGCCCTGGCCACGACCACGGTGGAGGGGTCGGCGCCCGACGCCACGAGCCGGTCGGCCACCGCGAGGGCCGTCTCGATGCGCGACCCCCCGGACAGCCGAACGGCCTCGTGTCCGCGTGCTCGCAGGGACTGCAGGACGGGTTCGGCGATGGCACCGGTCCCGCCGAGGACCAGCACCGTGCCGCCCTGCGGCATGACGCGGTCGATCTCCGTTGCCGTCCGGGCATCGAGGGCGTCCCGGGCGGTGAACAGCAGCGGGGCGTTGCCGGTGAGGGCGGTGCCGACGAGCGCGTCGGCGAAGTCGTCACTGCGGGCCAGGACCACGTGTGGCACGCCGACGGCGGCACCGCGGAACCGCATGCGGGAGACGACGACGGCGGAGTCGACGGCATCGGTGCCGACGGGTGGGGACGGCAGGGCCTGGATGCTCAGGGTGGCACGGTCGTTGGCCGTCAGCGGGTCGGTGGCGGTGCTGGTGACGATCACGCTGACCTGCTGGGGTCCGCGGTCGGTCTGGACGACACCGAGGGGGAAGGTCGTGCGCGACCCCGGCCGCAGCACCGGCGTGGTGCACCGGACCATCCGCGGTCCGTGGGCCGAGCAGCGGGCCGGCAGGTCGACGGCCATCAGGTCACGGTCCAGCGAGACCTCCGCCGTCGCCCGAACCTCCGACGGGCCCCGGTTGGTGACGTCCACGAGCACGTCGTCGTCGTAGCTGCGGCGCAGGTCGACGGCCACGTCCGCCGTGGCAAGCAGCCCCTGTGCGCTGGCCGTCACCGGGACGAACGAGGAGAGGAGGACGATGACGATCAGTAGTGAGAACCGCACGGAGAGCAGGATCGCTCATCGGCGCCCCGAGCGACAGCACCGATGGAGGATTCGTCGCGTCGGCCGGTCAGCCGTCCGCCAGCCAGGCCCGGATCTCGGCGTCGTGCTGGCCGATGGACGGCGGCCCGTGCCGGTAGCTGGCAGCAGCCGTGTCCAAGCCGATGGGGTTGCGGATCGAGGGCACGCCGCCGACGTCCACGACCGGTGACAGCCCGAGCGATTCCGCGAACGCCACGCCCTCGGCGACGGTGTGGACCGGGCCGCCCGGCAGACCGGCCGCGCGGAACGCCTCGAACCACTCCGCCGTGGTCCGGGTGCGCAGCACGTCGACGAGGTGCGGCTCCAGCTCGTCGCGGTTCGCGGTTCGATCGGCGTTGGTCGCGAAGCGCGGGTCAGTGGCGAGCCCGGGTCGGCCAAGGACCTCGGCGAGGGTGGCGAACTGCCCGTCGTTGGCCGCGATCACGATGATGTGCCCGTCGGCGGTGGGCAGGGGGTTGTAGGGGAAGATGCTGGGATGGGCGTTGCCCATCCGGGAGGGCACGACACCGCCGGCCACGACGGCGCTGGACTGGTTGACCAAGCCGGAGAGGGTCGAGCTGAGCAGGTCGACCTCGACGTGCTCGCCGAGTCCCGTCACAGCGCGCCGCTGGAGGGCCGCGAGGATGCCGACGGCGGCATGCAGCCCGGTGATGACGTCGCACACCGCCACCCCGGCGCGCATCGGTGGTCCGTCGGCATCGCCGGTCAGGCTCATGAGGCCGCTGATCCCCTGGACCATGAGGTCGTAGCCGGGCAGTCCGGCACCGTCGCCGCTGCCGAACCCGGTGATGGAGGCGTAGACGACCCCCGGGTTGGCCGTCCGCACCGCCTCGTGGTCCAGCCCGAACCGTTCGAGCCCGCCGTGGCGGAAGTTCTGCACCATGACGTCGGCCCGGGCCGCCAGCCGCTGCGCGACGGCTCGGTCCCCGGGGTCGGCCAGGTCGAGTGCGATCGAGCGCTTGTTGCGGTTGACGCCCAGGTAGTACGTCGACTCACCGTCCCGGGTCGGGGGCGTCCACGTGCGGGTGTCGTCGCCGCCCGGCCCCTCGACCTTGATGACGTCGGCCCCGAGGTCGGCGAGCATCATCGTGGCGTAGGGCCCGGCGAGGATGCGGGAGAAGTCGGCGACCACCAGGCCGCTGAGCGGACCGTTGTCCGCGGTGCCGGGTGGAGTCACCCCGAGCAGCCGGCGCAGTGTCCGTAGATGTCGGCCCGGTGGGCGGTCACCTCGAAGCCGTGTGCCTCCGAGACCCGTCCGACCCACTCCTCCACGATCTCGGCGCGGAGCTCCTCCACCTCGTTGCAGGACAGGCAGACGAGGTGGTGGTGGTGGCTGGTGGAGCAGAAGCGATAGGCCTGCTCGCCGTCGCGGTCGAAGGAGTCCAGCAGGCCGACGTCCTGGAGGGATTCCAGCGTCCGGTAGACCGTGGACAGGCCGATGGTCTCACCGCGTTCGCGGAACTCGGCCCAGACGTCCTGCGCGCTGAGGGCGTCGGTCCGTTCCTTGAGCGCCTCGAGCACGGCAAGCCGTTGGCGGGTGACGCGCAGTCCCGCTTCGCGGAGCGCCGTTTCCATGGCATCGATCCCCGGGGTGAGATGTCGTCGGCTGGACCTCGATGATAGCGAGGAGATGCGAGGGGCCGACGTCACCCCAGGGCGTCGGCGATCAGCGTGGCGTTGTGCCGCATGTAGTCGGCGTAGGTGGCCGCGGGCCCGTCCGCGTCGCTGAGCGAGCCGCCGTACAGCTCGACCACGGCGACCTCCCGGCCGACCTCCTCGGCGACGACGTCGGACAGGCGGGACGGGTCGGTGGTCTCGGCGAAGATCGCCGGGACGCCCGCGTCGCGGATCGCCTCGACGAGGGCCTCGAGGTCCGCCGCGCTCGGCTCGGCAAGCGTGGCGCCGCCGGGGATGACGGTGCCGAGGACCTCGAAGTCGTAGGCGTCGGCGAAGTAGTCGTAGCTGTCGTGGTTGGTGACGAGGACACGTCGGTCCTCGGGCACCACCGAGAGGATCTCCTCGAGCTCGTCGTCGAGTGCGTCGAGCTCGGTCGCCAGGTCGTCGGCCCGAGCGGCCCACTCCTCGGCGGTCAGCGTGTCGTCGACCTCGGCGATGTGGTGGGCGAGGTCGGCCATGGCCTCGGCGACACGCTCGGGGTCCAGCCAGAAGTGCGGGTCGCCGTCGGCGTGGTCGTGCTCGTGCACGTGCCCCTCCTCCGACTCGTCCTCGTCGGCATGCTCCTCGTCGGCGTGCTCCTCGTCGACATGCTCCTCGTCGGCGTGATCCTCGTCATGACCATCGGCGTCGTCGCTGCCGGCCAACGGCTCGACGGTCTCCGCGAGCGAGACGACCTCCACCCCGTCGTCCGCGGCCGCCTCGAGGGCATCGAGCATGCCCTCCTCCAGGCCCAGGCCGTTGGCGACGACGAGGTCGGCGTCGCGGAGGGTCTGCCCCTGGGCGGAGGACAGCTGGAAGCTGTGCGGGTCGGCGCCCGTCGGCATCAGCGCGACGACCGTGGCCGCGTCCCCGACCAGCCGGCTGGTCAGGTCGGCCAGGATGTTGGTGGTGGCGATGATGACGGGTCCGCTGGCCTCGTCAGGCGTCCCGTCCGCTGCCTGGCCGCTGGACTGGCCGTCCGCGGTCGACACGCTGGTGGCGTCGGCGCCACCCCCGCAGGCAGCAGCGGCGAGGGCCAGCACGAGGACGAGTACGGCGATGGTCGGGCGGTGTGACATGGCGGGTCCTGGACGGTCGGCGAAACTGCTTCTGAGAATCGGTGTCATTAACGTTAGCCAGTTCGTCGACGTGCCGCACACCAAACGGCCCGGACACGTGGTCCGGGCCGTCGGGTGCGTGGTCAGGGGGTCGGAGTCAGCTCACCCCGCGATCGACGCCAGCTGTGCGTCGGTCACCAGATCGGCACCGCCGAAGGTGATCACCTGGTCGGTCCCGACCGTACGGGCGGCCGCGAGGACGGCCGGGGATGCGTCGGCCGGGGGGTTCTCCACGCCGAGCTGTGGGGCACCGGCAGCGGCCGAGACGACTGCGGCCGTCAGCGCCGTCTGCCAGCCCTGGTCGTGGCGGACGTTGACGACCACCACTCCCCCGCCGTCGAGGCCCTCCGCGTGCCACAGCTCCGTGGCGATCGCCGCGGACGTCGCGGTGCGATCGGCACCCGACACGCGACGCACGTCCTGGACCGGCAGCTGGTCGGCGACCGACTGGGCCACCGCCGCCTCGCCGCCGAGCACGACGACCTCGTCGACGCCCGTGTGGGCGGTCAGGAAGGCAGCGGTCGCCTGGTTGAGCTGGGTGGAGGGGGTCAGCAGGATCGGCACACCGGCCCGGGCGGCGTAGGCACCGCCGGTGATGGCGTCGGCGAAGGCATCGCCGCGGGCCAGCAGGACCCGGCTGCCGGGGTGCTCGGCCAGGACGACCTCGGCGATGCGCGCCGCGGTGTCCTCGCGTCCGGAACCGGCGAACCGGCAGGTGGTGGGAAGCGGGGCCTCGCACGACCGGCCGCCCGCAGCCGCCCGTGCCGTGGTGGCGGCGAGCTCGCTGACCGCGGCGTCGCCGCCGAGGGTCAGGACGATGCCGTCGCCGCCGGTGACGCGAGCGATCTCGGCCTCCACCCGCGGGTCGAGGTCCGCGCCGGAGGGGGTCAGCAGGATCGGTCCACGGGTGCCCGCCAGCGCGGCGCCGGCGAGCGCGTCGGGGAACCGGTCGGCGGTCGCGAGGACCACGCGGTCCGCGGCACCGTCCTCGAACAACGACCCGGAGGTGGCGATGGCCTGTCCGATGGGGTCGGCGGCGCCGCCCCCGTCGATGCGGAACACCTCACCCGGACCGGGACCGGGACCGGGCCCCGGGCCGGGGCCGGGGTCGACCGGACCGCCGTCGGGGTCGTAGGGAGCGGCACCCCAGAAGGGGTCGGTGGCACCCTCGGCGATGACGATCTCCTCGTCGGCGCCGCAGGGGTCGGCGGAGAAGCCGGTCAGGACCTTGACCTCGGCGTCCTCGAACTGCTCGTCGGCGAGCCGCTCGGTGTAGACCAGTCCGCCGTTGCCGGGGGCGATGGAGACGTCGTCGAAGCTCACGACCGCCTCCTCGTTGACCACGAAGCAGGGCAGGGCCGTGGGGACGGCCGGAGGTGCCCCGTTCATGCGGTGCATCTCGATCACGGGGGCACACCCGAAGCCGGGGTCCACGGAGTGATCGCAGCCGGCGACGGCGAGCAGCGACCCGTCGGGGGAGATGTCGAGGTCGGTGACGTCGACCAGGCCGCGGTCGAACCACGGCGTTGTCTCGGTGTCGCCGGGCCGGACGGTCTCCAGGCCGTTGACCACGACGGTGGCCTGGCCGGGCACGAAGGTCAGGCCGTGGGTCTGGACGGCCCCGCCGAGGGGTGCGGTCTGCCGTCCGTCGGCGTACACGATCTCGGTGTTGCGGCAGGAGTCGATCTCGCCGTTGGGGCGGTTGCACAACATGATGGAGGCGTAGGCGACGAGCTCGCCGTCGGCGCTGACCTCCATGTCGTAGATGCCACCCGCGAAGACGTCGTCGGGAACGAAGGAGGACAGCACCTCACCCGACTGGGTCATGCGGACGATCGTCTCGGTGCCCTGGACGGCGACGATGGTGCCGTCGTCGGCCATGGACGGGGCCTCCCAGTTGCCGCCGTCGGCGACGACGTGGCTTGCCGATCCGTCGGGGGTCGACGCGATGACGTTGCCGTCCTGCACGTAGACGATCGTGCCGGGCAGGGCCTGGGCGGCCGCCGGGGCGAGGGGGACGAGGGCCATCACCAGGGCGGTGAGGGCCAGGGCATTGCGGATGCGCATGGCGGTGGTGTTCCTTGTTCCTGTGGTGCTCGGTGTGCTGGACGGTTGGGGCGTCCGTGGGGTGGACTGAGTCGCGCGGGTCGCGGAGGTCATGCCTCGACCACGATCTCGGCGACCATGCCGACCGACGCGTGGGGCGGCTCGTCGCCCTCGACGGGGCCGTCCTGCTCGAAGATCAGGTCGGGGTCACCGCCGACGGGCAGGAAGCAGACGGCGAGGTAGCGACCCGGTTCGGTGATGGTCCCGTCGCCCACGTAGAGCTGGCCGTCGGCGCTGGGGCCGGCCACGGAGACGAGCACGGGCTCGGCGGTGGGGTCCAGCGCCTGCCACAGCTCCTCGGCTGGGCGGGTCTCGTCCTCGTCGATGGGGAAGACGACCAGCTCGTGCGCTTCCTCCAGCGAGGCGTTGACGAAGGCGATGCTGTCGCCGGCGTTCACGACGTCGGGGATGCCCTCGAAGACGTAGTCGCGGCCGGTGATGATGGCGTCGGCGCCCACGCGGTCGCCGTCGACGGGGTCGGACGTGGCGGCCGGGTTCACCGACTGCGGGTCGGAGAACTCGGTCTGCTCGGCGCTGGTGACGGCGCTGGAGCAGCCGGTGGCCAGGATCAGGAGCGCGGTGGCCGCGATGGCGGCGGCGCGAGGTCGGGAGGTGGTGAGGGGGTGCACGAGAGTGGTTCCTGTTGGTCGGTGACCGGTCGGCGGACCGGTCGGCGGGATGGCGAGCGGAGTCGCTCGAGCCACGGCGACCGTAGGAACGTCGACGACCCCACGAGCCACCTCACCTCGGGGTGCAGCCGCCCTGCAATCCCCCTGCAACACCCCGGGTGTGTCGTCGAACCGGCCACACGTCGCCGCTGGGCGACACACGTCGGGGTCGGACCCACCCCACCACCCGGGTGTGTCGTCGAACCGGCCACATGTCGTCGTTGGGCGACACACGTCGTGGGTAGGGTGCCGACGTGCCGTCCTCCCCCGCTGCCCCCGGATCCACCGCCGACCGTGCCGATGTGGTCGTGGTGGGGGCGGGGCTGTCGGGGCTGGTGGCCGCGCGGCGCCTCGTCGACGCCGGCCTGCGGGTGGTCGTGCTGGACAAGGGCCGCTCGCCCGGCGGACGGCTGGCGACGCGCAGGTTGGACGACGCCGGCGAGGCGGTGGCCGACCACGGCGCCCAGTTCTTCACCGTCCGCTCCGACGCGTTCGCCGAGCTGATCGCGGACTGGCCGGTGGAGGTGTGGCACCACGGAGCGGCGACGGCACGGTCGATCACCGACGATCCCACCACGGTGGAGGAGGGGGGCGACGGCCATCCGCGGTACTGCGCGCCGGACGGGATGAACCGGATCGCGCGTCATCTGGCTCGGGGACTGGACGTGCGCACCGGCGTCCGGGTCGGACGGGTGCACGAGGGCGGCCCGTGGAGCCACGGGGGTTGGGGTGTGGTCGCCGTGGACGGCACCGTGTGTGCGGCCGACGGGGTGCTGCTGACGCCGCCCGTTCCGCAGGTCGCCGCGCTGCTTGACGCGCCGCTGCCCGACGACGTTGCCGGGCTGTCCTACGACCCGTGCCTGTGCCTGATGGCGGTGCTCGACGGCCCGTCGGGACTGCCCGGGACGGGCGCGGTGCAGTTCGCGGAGGGGCCGGCCAACCACCTGGCCGACAACGTCAGCAAGGGGGTGTCACGGCGGCCGACGATCACCCTCCACCTGACCGGTCCGGCCAGCGCCGAGCGCTGGGGCGACGACGATGTCGCCGTGGAGGAGGAGCTGCGCGCGATGGTCCGACCGTGGCTGGCCGGTGCGGTCGTGGCCAGCCAGCTGAAGCGGTGGCGCTACGCAACCCCGACCACGCCGCACGCCGACCGAGCCGTCCGCATCGTCGAGGGCGCGAACATGGGCTCGGCCGGCGGCCTCGTGGTGGCTGGCGACGCGTTCGGGGGACCGAAGGTCGAGGGTGCGGCGCTGTCGGGCCTGGCCGCCGCGCAGCTCCTGCTGGGGACTGGCTGACCCGGGGGTCGGGCCTCGCGGTCGGACTCGGTCAGCGGGCGTCGGGGACGACGAGCTCCTGACGGCCGCCACGCCATGCGGTGAAAGCCATCGCGATCATCCAGACGGGGGTGACCAGCCCGGCCGACCACGGCAGGTTGAGCGCCATGGTCACGGCACAGACCGCGAAGGCGAGGAGGGCCGAGAGGGCACCGACCCAGCGGGGCAGCCCTCCGTGGCGGAACACCAGGACCGCGGTCAGCGCCATCGTGGCGACGAGCGGGACGAACACGCCGTACTGCAGCTGCCCGGAGACGGTGAAGAGGACGGCCACGTCGACCTGGGTGTAGAAGTCGGCGTCGACCGCGCCGGGCAGGCCGCTGGTCAGGATGGACTTGAACACCGCCCCGATCGTGACGGTGGCCACGGCCACGTCCAGGGTGGTGCCGATCCGGTCGACCAGCTCCTCGGCGGCGGGTGCAGCCCGGCGCAGCATCTCCACGAGGCGTGGGCGGAGCAGGAGCAGGCACACCGCCGTCGCGTACAGCAGTGCTGCGCCGACCTGGGAGGGGATGTGCCCGCCGGTCAGCTCGGCGAAGACGGCCTCCGGGCCATCGGCGAACACGCCCGGGTCGGTGATGAACGGCGGGCCGGCGATGGTGCCGGCGGTGCCGAGGACGGCGACGCCGACCGCCAACCAGATCGTGGAGGTGACGCGGCGGGGGACGATGGTGGACGGAGCGGTCTCGAAGGCGGGGGCGACGGTGGCCATGGCGTTCTCCTGTGGCTGAGGGGCTGGCGGGTGGCTGGCGGGTGGCTGGCGGGTGTGGGCGGTCCTGTGGATCGCGACCCGTTCTGGCAGGACCGTAGGCAGGCGCATCTCCTTCCCCTCGTCCCGGTTCGGCCGTGCAGCGTCCCTGCAACACCGACGCAATCGGGCGATCGGAGGAGGAATCGCGGGGGTCGACGGCGAACCCCCGGGCAGATGAACACCACTCGCGCGTCCGTGTCCGCCCTGCTCGTCCTCGGCCTGCTGCTGTCGCTGCTGGTCGCCGCCCAGTCGGTCAGTGCCGACCCGGCGGACCCGACCTGCGAGACCTACGACCCGGCGGCCGGTGCGTCGAGCGTCTGCGACGTCGATGGCCGCTGGACCCAGATCGGTCACAACAACTTCGAACCGACGATGGGCGTGACGCCGGAGGGTGGCCTGTACATGGCGACGACCCCCGGTCGTGGTGTGGCCGTCGGGTGGCGCGCCGGTGTGGCGAAGGCCGAGTCGCTGGACGCGGCGTTCACGTCCAGCTGGACCGACGTGCAGCCGACGATCGCCGGGTACTCCAACCCGCCGGAGACCAACGACCCGTACGCCTACGTCGATCCCTCGACCGGCCGGATCTTCAGCTTCCACATGAGCCCGATCCTGCTCTGCTCGATCCTGAGCTTCTCCGACGACGGCGGCGAGACCTGGACGACCCCGCCGGTCGGCTGTGGCCCCTCGGGCGCCTGGGACCACCAGACGATGGTGGCCGCACCGCCCACCCCCGGCACCGTGATGCTGGGCGACTACCCCAACGTGCTGATCCAGTGCGTCAACTCCGTCTACGCCGAGATGTGCGCGCGGTCCCTCGACGGCGGCCTGACCTGGGGTGCGGGGTACCCGGCGTACCCCAACCCGTCGCTGACCGGCGCCGGCACGCAGACCGGCCACCTCGCCGCCGGCCCGGACGGCACGATCTACTTGCCCTCCCCCAACGGTGGCAACCAGGCGAGCATCTACGTCTCCTCCGACTCGGGCCTGACCTGGACCGAGCGCGAGATCACCGACATGGACATCCCGTTCTCCGACCCGGCGATCGACCTGGACGCCGACGGTGTGCTGCACGTCACCTGGATCGACACGTCCAACCACCTCTGGTACGCCTCCTCCACCGACCGGGCCGAGACGTTCAGCGAGCCGGTCCGCGTCACCTCCACCGGCGTCCACGCCGAGCTGCCCGCGCTGGTCGCCGGTGACGCCGGTCGCGTCGCCATCGCCTTCGCCGGCACCCGTGACCTGCCGAATGGCTACCAGACCAACGTCGCCGCCAGGGACGTCTCCTGGGGCGCCTACATCGCGGTCACCGACACGGCGATCCCCGGTCAGACCCCCACGTTCGACATCGTCAACACCACCGGCGACGACCCGATCCAGCGCGGCACCTCCTGCAACTCGCGCTGCCTGTACCTCGTGGACTTCATCGACGTCGTCGTGACGCCGGACGGCACCCCGGTCGCGGCGTTCTCCGATGGGTGCGACAGCGCGGCCTGCATCGACGGCACGGCGTCGAACAACGTCACCGACCGCGGCAAGGGCATGATCGCCGTCGCCGACTTCGACCTGTGCGCGACGACCTGCCACCACTTCACGCCGGCCGAGGGCGGCCAGTCCCCGCTGCTCGGCGCGATGCTGCCGGCGTCGGAGCACATCGGCCACGAGGCTCGCGACGTCCTGGGCGCGGCACGCCACGAGGCGCTGCTGCAGGCCCACCTGGACGAGCTGGGGTTCACCCCGGCGGAGTGAGCGCGGGCTCTCCTCCCCGCGATCACACGGGCCGGCCGGCGACGGTCGGCCCGTTCGCCGTTCTCGGGTCTCCGCCCCTCGGTCTCAACGGCGGGCGTGCCTCAGCGGCGAGGGCGCGTCAGCGGCGAGGGCGCGTCAGCGGCGAGGGCGCGTCAGCGACGAGGGCGCGTCAGCGACGAGGGCGCGTCAGCGACGAGGGCGCGTCAGCGACGAGGGCGCGTCAGCGGCGAGGGCGCGTCAGCGGCGAGGGCGCGTCAGCGGCGAGGGCGCGTCAGCGGCGAGGGCGCGTCAGCGGCGAGGGCGCGTCAGCGGCGAGGGCGCGTCAGCGGCGAGGGCGCGTCAGCGGCGAGGGCGCGTCAGCGGCGAGGGCGCGTCAGCGGCGAGGGCGCGTCAGCGGCGAGGGCGCGTCAGCGGCGAGGGCGCGTCAGCGGCGAGGGCGCGTCAGCGGCGAGGGCGCGTCAGCGGCGAGGGCGCGTCAGCGGCGAGGGCGCGTCAGCGGCGAGGGTCGTCGAGGAACGTTGCTGCCGTCTGCCGGCGACGGTCGACGGTGACGGAGAACACGTCGGGCCGGCTGTAGTGGCCGGTGGCGTCGAAGGTGTGTCGCGCCGCACGGATGGTCGCGGGGTCGATGTCGGCCACGACGAAACCCTCGCGGCCGACGAGCGGCTCGGCCAGCCAGCGACCGTCGGGACCAGCGATGGCGCTGCCCCCGTTGAAGGCGACGTCGTCGGGCTCCAGCCGGTCGAGCAGCGGGAAGTCCTCGGGGACGTCGTCGAGGTCGAGCACCGCCGACGCGGCCAGTGACACGACCCTCCCCTCCTTGGCGATGAACCGCGGGATGTCGTGGGTGTTGTGGTCGCCGCCGGGCCACACCGAGACGTGCAGGTCCTCCCCCGAGGCGTACAGCGCATGGCGGGCCTGCGGCATCCAGTTCTCCCAGCAGTTCAGCCCGCCCACCCGGATGCCGTGGCCCGTGTCGTGGACCCGCAGGCCGTGGCCGTCGCCGGCGCCCCAGACCAGCCGTTCCTCGAACGTGGGACGCAGCTTGCGGTGGGCGCTGACGACACCGGCATGCGGGGAGATGGCAAGCAGGGTGCACCAGACGGTGCCGCGCCCGGACCCGCCGCCACGTTCGGTGATGCCCAGGTAGGTGAACACGCCCGTGTCGGCCACGCACTCTGCGATGGCGTCGACCTCGGGCCCGTCGAGCTCGACGGCCGCGTCCAGGTAGTAGGCGTAGGCGGCCGCCTGGTCGGGGTCGTCGAAGCGGCCACCGTCGGTCGGGGCTGACCCAGAACGGGTAGCCGGACAGGAACGTCTCGCCGAACGCCACCAGGTCGACGTCGGTGGTGGCCGCCCGCTGGATCCAGTCGGTGACGATGGTGGTCGTGCGGGCGGAGTCTCCCCACGCGGGGCGGGCCTGGGCGGCTGCGATGCGCATCGGTGGAGGATACGAAGGGGCGAGGGTGCTCGACGGGCGACGCTCGCCGGGATCAGTCGGCGGGAGCGACCGGCGCGTCGGGGGCCGTGCCGCCGGCGGCCTGGCCGGGGACCGGCAGGGCCTGGGCCTCGTCGTCGGGGCCGAGCAGGACCTGCACCACGCTGCCCGTCCGGCATCGGATCGACGCCTTGATGTAGGTGCGCGAGCTGCCGCCGTCGATCAGGATCTCGGCCTCGAACCCCTCGTCCTCGAGGTGCACGACCTCGACGTCGTCACGTTGCACGAACGCGTCGCGGAGGTCGATCGGGGTGGCGTCGATGAAGCCGGTGGCGCTGACCAGCGGACCGACCTCCGACAGCTCGGTGATGACCATGCCGTCGGGCAGCACCATGTCAGCGGGTGGGGTCTCGTCGATCCCGTCGGGCAGCGGCTCGCAGTCGATGAAGCCCTCGTACAGCTCGTTGGTCTGGTCGGTGAGGACGAACGGGCTGTCGCTCGCCGTGCCAGCGCCCGACTCGGCTGCCGTGTCAGCTGCAGTGTCAGCCGCTGACGTGTCGGCGGGATCGCTGCCGCCACCGCACGCCGTGGCCAGGACCGCAGCGGCGAGGAGTGTGCCCACCATCCGGGCCGGTCCGCCGTTCACCCGAGGGATGGTACGGGCTGGCCGTCAGGAGACGGGTATGCCGGGGGTGGGGACGGGCGGATACACGTTCGGTGCCGGTGCGATGGGAGCGGTGGGGGCCAGCTGCAGGGTCTGCGCCGGCGCGGCGGGTGCCAGGACCTGCTCCTTGAACGACAGGCCACAGCCGCTGCACTCCACCGCGCGGCCGAGGCGTGCGAGCGGGATGACGGGGATCCAGAAGAGGGTGAACCAGCGGCGGGCCTCACGGAGGCGGGCCAGGCGGTGCTGGCGTTCGTAGGGGCAGGCGAACATGCCTTCCCACAGGATTGCGAACCGTGTCCTCCAGCCGAAGACGATCATGACGGGTGTTCCTCTCGTGCGGTCCAGGGCGACGAATCGGATGTCGGGGTGAACCGCGACGGCGGTGCGAGGATTGCCGTACGGACGGACCGAAAGGGTTCTGTCAGAAGCGAGGGGAGCGTCATGGAGGCCTACGACACGCCGGGAGCGACGTCGCCGTGGAGGTTCGGCCTGCACCACACGCAGCTGGCGATGCCGGTGGGGGCGGAGGACGTGGCCCGGGCGTTCTGGGTCGACCTGCTCGGGATGGTGGAAGTCGCCAAGCCGCCCGTGCTGTCCGCGCGGGGCGGCCTGTGGGTCAGGGCCGAACGCGTCGAGATCCACATGGGGGTCGAGGACCCCTTCGTCCCGGCACGGAAAGCGCACCCGGGGATCCTGGTCGGTGACCTGGACGGCCTGGCCGCTCACCTGTCGGACCGCGGGATCGAGCCGCGCTGGGACGAGGCGTTCCCGTGGTTCCGGCGGTTCTACGTCGACGACCCGTTCGGCAATCGGCTGGAGTTCCTCTCGCCTCGGGAGGGATACGTCGGTCCGGACCACGACTGGTCGTCGGTAACGGGAGCGGGGGCGGGCGCGGACCCGGGCGCGGGCGCTACAACACGGCCATGACGTTGCGGGTGTGTGTGGCAGGGGCGACCGGGTGGACGGGCCGAGCGGTTGCGGAGGGGGTGGTCGCCGCCGACGACATGGTGCTGGTCGCCGGGACCAGCCGGTCGGCGGCCGGCCGGGACCTTGGAGTGGCCTGGGGCGGGGAGGAGATGGGCGTGCCGACAGTGGCGTCGGTGGAGGAGGCGCTCGCCCTCGACGTCGACGTGCTGGTCGACTACACCTCCCACGAGGTCGTGGCCGACAACATCCGGACCGCGGTCGAAGCCGGTGTCGGCGTGGTCGTGGGGACCTCGGGGCTGACCGGCGAGGAGTTCGAGGTCACCGACGGGATGGCACGGGAGGCTGGGGTCGGGGTGATCGCCGCGGGCAACTTCTCGCTGACCGCGGCGATGATGCAGGCCGCAGCGCTGCTGGTGGCTCCGTACCTGCCGCATCGCGAGGTCATCGACTACGCCTCGGCGACCAAGGCCGATTCGCCGAGCGGGACCGCCCGTGAGCTTGCCGAACGGCTGGGGGCGGTCAGGGCGGCCGAGCTCGCACGGCCCGTCGAGAGGACCGGAGGGATGGTGGAGGCGAGGGGCGCATCGGTGGCCGGTACGCAGGTGCACTCGCTGCGGCTGCCAAGCTTCACCGTGTCGACGGAGGTGGTCTTCGCCCTGCCCGACGAACGGCTGAGCATCCGTCACGACGCCGGCGGCTCCGCCGCACCGTATGTCGCCGGCACGCTTCTGGCCGTCCGTCGCGTGGACGGCGTCATCGGGGTGGTCCGTGGACTGGACACGCTGCTGCTCAGCTGAGGGCGGCTGGCCGCCCGAGGTACTCGCGCAGGTCCCGGACCGCCGTGCGGGCGGCGCGGGTGGCGCCGATCGTGCTGGCGGACGGACCGTAGCCCAGCAGGTGGATCCGCGGATCGTCAGCCACCATGGTGCCGTCCATCGTGATGCCGCCCCGCGCGTTCCGCAGCTGCATGGGGGCAAGGTGATCGAGGGCGTGGCGGAATCCGGTGGCCCACAGGATGACGTCGGCCCTGACGGTCCGGCCGTCATCCCACGCCACCCCATCGGCGGTCACGCGGTCGAACATCGGCAGCCGCTCCAGCACGCCGCTGGCGCGTGCCGCCTCGACGGACGGCGTCATTGCCAGACCGGTGACGCTGACCACCGACTCGGGCCGTTCCCCGACCGCGACCCGGTCCGCAACACGCTGCACGGCGTCTCGGCCGGCCTGCTGGTCGAAGGGGCCTGACCGCCAGGCCGGCGGGCGGCGAGTGACCCATGTCGTGCTGGTGACCCGGGCGATCTCGAGCAGGTGTTGCACCGCCGAGTGGCCCCCACCGACGACGACCACGTGCTGTCCGGCGAAGTCCTCGGCGGACCGGTAGTCGGCCGTGTGCAGCTGGCGGCCCGTGAAGTCGGCCATGCCGGGATACCGCGGCCAGAACGGCCGGGTCCAGGTGCCGGTGGCGTTGACCAGCGTCCGGGTGCGCCAGGTTCCCTCGTCGCTGTCCACCAGCAGGCGCCCGTCCCCGGCCTCGCGGACCGCGTGCACCGCGGCCGGCCGGATGATCGGGAGGTCGAAGGTGTCCTCGTAGCTGGAGAAGTACTCCGCCACGACCGCGCTGGAGGGTCGGGTCGAGTCGGTCGGCGCAGGGTCCAGGCCGAGGCCGGGCAGCGGGTGGATGCCGTGGGCCCCGCCGAGGGTCAGCGACGGCCACCGATGCCGCCATGCCCCGCCGGGCCCGTCGTTGCCATCGAGGACAACGAAGTCGGTGTGGGGACGGAAGCCCCGCTGGGACAGGAAGTACGCAGCCGACAGCCCAGCCTGTCCAGCACCGATCACCACGACATCGACGTCCATCGAGCACCACTCCACGTTTGTTTGGATTCGTACTTTACGAACCGCCGTGGTCCCATGAGCATTCCGGACCCGGGTGGTTGCCGGACGCGGGCGACCGGCGGGCTGTGGCGGCCCGATCAGGTGGGTGTGGAGGTGAAGGTGCGGCCGTCGTGGAGGGTGATGGTGACGGCCCTGGTATGTCGGTGCATCTCCAGGCCGATGTGGTGGTCGTGGAGGGTGGTGTGGCAGGACCTGCACAGCAGCAGCATGTTGTCGGTGCTGGTGGGGCCGCCCTGTTCGCGGGGGATGATGTGGTGGGCGTCGGTGTGCTGGGCCGGGGCGTGGCAGCCGGGCATGCGGCAGCCCCGGTCGACGGCGCGCAGGGTCCGGTAGTGGCGGGCGGTGATGGGGCCGGTGTGGTCGCTGATCGCCACGGGCCTGCCGTCGTCGACGATGACGGTGGACAGGGCCGGGTCGCACAGCATCCGTTCGGTGGTCAGCCGAGTGAGGGGGATGGGGCCGCCGTGCCAGCGAGCGAGCAGCCGCCCGATGGGCCCGTGGGGGTCGGTGGTGTCGATGACGACGCTGACCGATGGCCGCGCCGGCCGGGGCGGCAGTGCGTCGGTGCCGGTCGTGGTGTCGGTCGTGGTGCCGGGGGTGGCGCCGGCGAGGTAGCTTGCGGCGATGCGTCGGAGGCCTTCGGCGAGCTGGGCCTGTCGGGCGGTGGCGGGCAGCAGCTCGGCGGGCACCTCCTGGCCGTCGGCGTCGGTGCGAACCTCACCCGGTGGGCTGGGGCGGTCGGCGGCGGCCTCGGCGGCCTCCAGGATGGTCATGACCGCCTCGATGCGGTCGTAGCCGGAGAACGCGGCACCACCGAAGAGATCGGGTTCGACGCGGAGGAACGCCCGGTCGGCCGGGTCGAACCGTTCGGCGTCGACTGAGTGGAGGATCTGGGTGGCCCAGTCGCGGGCGGTCCGCACGATGGCGTCGGGGTCTGCGGTGGGGTCGGTGGTGGCCAGCGGGCCGGCGAGGTCGTCGTCGAGCTCGGTGGTCTGGGCGGCGGTCAGGTCACGGGTGGCCCCGACGATCTGGTGGACCTGTGACCACGACAGCCGGCCGTCGGCGAACGCCGCGTCGACGGCGGGCATCCGGGTGAGGGTGCGTTCGGCGCGCATCAGCCGACCGATATCGGTGCCGGTTCGTCCGGTGGCCAGGGCGAGGAACCGGTCCAGCCGAAGCCCGCCGGTGTCCTGTCGGTCGCGGGCGTGGTGGCGGTGGTGGCGGATCAGCCCGATGACCTCCGCGATGATCCGGTCGGCCTCGCCCAGCAGCGCCACCAGCCTGCCGACCGTCGACACGTCGTGGCGAACCACCGGGGTGGCGTCCGGTCCGGCCGGGTGCGGACCGGGGGTGTGGATGTCATCGGGCTGCAACCAGCCCAACGCCTCCACCCGCTCCTCCACCACCTGATCCGTCATACCCGTATTCAACCCCGAGGGTGTGACATCCACCCTTGGGCCGGAGGTTGTCAGGTCCGGGGAGTCCGGCGGTCGAGCCTCGCCCCGGTGACCACCAGGCCATCGGCGTCCAGCCCCTCGTCGGGATCGTCCACGACCACATCATCGCGGGCCGACTCGGCGACTGTCACCTGTGTCCCGGTGAAAGGGTGCGCGCTCGTTTCGCAGACCTCCTATCGGGGAGGTCAATGGGTGACGCACGAACGCCCACCGACACATCGGAGGAACACATGAACACCACCCCAGCCGTACTGAGCGCCACCAGCATCGATGGCAACGACATCCGCAACCGCCAGGGCGAGGACCTCGGCAAGGTCAAGGACCTGATGATCGACCTCGCCGACGGATCGGTATCCTACGCCGTGGTGTCCTACGGCGGCTTCCTCGGTATGGGCGACAAGCTGTTCGCCGTGCCCTTCGAGGCCCTCACCGTGGACCCCGAGCACCACGCGTTCATCCTCGACGCCAGCAAGGAGCAGCTCGAGAAGGCTCCCGGCTTCGACAAGGACAACTGGCCGAACTTCGCCGACCCGCAGTTCGCCGACACCCTGCGGACCTTCTACATCCGCTAGGTCTCGTCCTGAGGACGGCCCGGGCATCCCCGCCCGGGCCGTTTCCTGTGTCCAACCCCCTCCCCCTCTTCCAGGATCGTGCCGCTACCCACCCATACGTGGGTCAGGCCCCGATCGCGCCGCCACCCACCGGGACGGCCGAGCCGACCCGACGGCCCGGATCGTGCCGGTCATCGCGCATGGACGACGCAGGCCCCGATCTCGCCGACTGGCGGGCCGGTCAGCCGAGGGAGCCGGGTCAGCCGAGGGAGCCGGCCACGATGTCGCCGGCCAGGACCGTCGCGGCGACGAGGGGGACGCCGGGGCGGTAGGCCAGGTGGTCGGGGGACGGGGCGTCCAGGACGACCATGTCCGCCCTCGCCCCAACCCGCAGGTGGCCGACGTCGTCCACCCGCAACGACCGGGCGCCGCCGGCCGTGGCGGACCAGACCGCCTCGGGCAGGGTCAGGCGGCAGTCCCGCACGGCCAGCGCGATGACGAACGACATCGACGTGGTGTAGCTCGAGCCCGGGTTGCAGTTGGTGGCCAGCGCGACGGTGGCTCCGGCGTCGACCAGGCGGCGTCCGTCCGGATAGGACTGCCGGGTGGAGAAGTCCGTCGCCGGCAGCAACGTCGCCACCGTCGAGGAGCCCGCCAACGCCTCGACATCCTCACCCGACAGGTACGTGCAGTGGTCGGCCGACGCGCAGCCGAGCTCGACGGCCAGCCGCACCCCCGGCCCCTCCCCCAGCTGGTTGGCGTGCACCCGGCCGGCAAGCCCCGCCGCCATCCCGGCGAGCAGCACCTCCCGCGACTGGTCGGCGTCGAAGGCCCCCTCCTCGCAGAACACGTCCACCGACCCGGCCAGCGGCGCGCACGCCTCCAGCATCTCTCCGGTCACCAGCGACACGTAGCCCGCCGGGTCGTCGGCGTGCTCCGGAGGCACGACATGGGCGCCCAGGTACGTGGTGTGCGGCGTGACCTCGCGGGCCAGCCGCAGCAGGCGGGCCTCGCCCTCCGGCGTCGCCGCGTAGCCCGACTTGACCTCCAACGTGGTGATACCAGCCGCCCGGGCCTCGGCCACCCGCGACGACAGGGCCGCCCGCAGCGCCTCGTCCGTCGCCGACCTCGTCGCCCCGATCGTCGTGGCGATGCCGCCTGCCGCGTAGGGCTGACCGGCCATGCGTGCGGTGAACTCCGCCGACCGGTCCCCGGCGAAGACCATGTGGGTGTGGCTGTCCACGAAGCCCGGCAGGACCGACCGGCCACCCACCGACACCCGCTGGTCCGCCGACGGAGCCGCCCCGGTCCCGACGGCCGCGACACGCCCGCCCTCGACGACCAGCCACGCGTCGGCGAGTCCGCGGCCGACCTCCTCGCCGTGCCGGCCCGCGCCCGACGTGGAGGCGTCGACGCCGACGGGCAGGTCGTGGGCGGGGTCGTGGGTGGTCAGCCAGCCGATGTCGGTGAATGCAGTGGTGGTCACGGTCGACGCTCCGATGCAAGGGAGGAGATGGAGGATCGCAGGGCCTCGGCCACGTCCATGCCGAGGTGTTGCCCGCCGGCCACAACGACGCGGCCGCCGACGATGGTGTGGGTGACGTCCGCCGCGGTCCCGGCGTGCACGACCCCGGCCAGCAGGTCCGACACCCCTGCGAGGCGCACCGAGTCGAGGCCGACGACGCACAGGTCGGCCAGCGCCCCCTCCTCGATCCGACCGGCGTCGGCCCACCCCAGTGACCGGGCCCCACCGGCCGTGGCCGCCGCGACGAGCGACGCCGGGGACAGCAGGCCACGTTGCTGGGCGACCAGCCGGAGGTCGGCCTCGACGGCCCGGGCCTCCTCCAGCAGGTCGATCACGACGTGCTGGTCCGACCCGAGCGCCAGGTCCGCGCCGGCGTCCCGCAACGCCACCGCCGGGACGACGCCGTCGGCCAGGTCCCGCTCGGTCGTGGGGCAGGCGCACACCGTCGAACCGGTCGAGCCGAGCAGGCCGATGTCGCCCTCGTCCAGCCACACCCCGTGCACGGCGGTAAAACGCTGGGCCAGCGCTCCGGCCCGGTCCAGCAGGACCACGGGCGACACCCCGAGCGCCTCGACACAGGCCGACACCTCCGCCGGCTGCTCCGACACATGGGCATGCAGGACGGACACGTCGCCCAGCACCTCGGCCACCCCTGCGACGGCGTCGCCAAGGACCGACGCCGGTACCGCACGGACCGAGTGCAGCGCCGCCCCGACGCGGGCCCCCGCTCCAACAGCTCCCTCTGCTCCCCCGACACGCCCAGCGAGGTCGGCTAGGCGGGACAGCCACGATTCCACCGACCCGTCGGAGAAGCGTTGCTGCACCGACGAAAGGCCCGGCGCCGCCACCGTGTCGCCGACGCCGGCGGTCAGGTAGAGGGTGTCCAGCAGGGTGATGCGGATGCCGGCCTCGGCGGCGGCCGCCAGCATCGCCTCCCCCATCACGTTGGCGTCGGCGTACGGGCGGCCGTCGACGTCGTGGTGCAGGTAGTGGAACTCGCCGACGGCGGTGATGCCGGCCAGCGCCATCTCGCCGAACACCCCTCGGGCCAGCGCGTGGTAGCGGTCGGGATCCAGCCGGCCAGCGACCCCGTACATGACCTCGCGCCACGTCCAGAACGATCCCGGCTCGCCGGCCCCCGCCACCCCGTGGGTGCGACCGCGCAGCGCCCGGTGGAAGGCGTGGGAGTGGGCGTTGACCAACCCCGGCAGGGTCAGCCCCCGCAGGTGGGTCCCCGCCGCCGCCACCTCGTCGAACCGCGCGCTGTCGACCTCGACGGTGGCCAGGCGCCCGTCGGCGACACCCAGCACCACCCGGTCGGCGACGACGCCGTGGGACGGTGCCCCGACCAGCGCTTGGTCACAGGCGTACCAGTCGACGGTCACGAGCCGACCCGTGCCACGTACTCGCTGATGCGTGCCTCGAAGGCCTCGCGGTGGAACCGGTCGTAGTTCTCCCACGTCGTGAACGTCCGCGGGTCGGCGACCCGGTCGAGGAAGACCATGCCGTCCAGGTGGTCGACCTCGTGCTGGAACGTGCCGGCGGTCACCCCGCGGACCACCTCGTCGTGCTCGCCGCCGGCGCGGTCCAGCCAGCGGACCCGCACCGCCGTCCACCGGGGCAGCTCGCCGCGGATGGCCGGCACCGACAGGCAGCCCTCGATGATCGGCTCGGTCCCCTCCTCCTCGATGGGTTCGAGGGTCGGGTTGACCAGCACCGTCAGCGGGATCAGCGGCTTGTAGGGGTACCGCTCCCGGGTGTGCGGACCGACCTCGGCGATCGCCACCCGCAGCGACGCACCGATCTGGGTGGCGGCGATCCCCGCCCCACCGGCGTCGTGCATGGTGTCGATCAGGTCGTCGATCAGCCCCTGCACCGCCGCCGAGCCCAGGTCCTCCACGGCGATCGGGGTGGTCGGCGTGCGCAGGACCGGATCGCCGACGTGGACCAGCGGACGAACCGCCATCAGCCCGCGGCTCCCGATGCGTCCACGGCATCCGCCTCGCCCACGGGCCACAGGACCGGGAACAGCGGGTGGTCCATCGGCGCCCCGGCGGGCAGCTCGTCTGCCAGCCCGTCGAACGGCGGGGACGTCGTCCACTGCCGCGGCGCGTGCACCATGTCGTCGCCCAGCATCCGGATGGAGATGACCCGACGACGACGGGTCGACCCGCCGGCCGCGTGCAGCGTGAGCATGTTGAAGAAGACCGCATCGCCGGGCTCGAGCGCCCAGCCGACGACGGGCCAGCGGTCGGGGTCGCCCTCGATGTCTGGCAGGTCCGACAGCGTCCCCTCGGGGAACCACTTGGCCTGCGCGTCCTGGAACGTGCGGGGCATGTACCACTCACCGGAGTGCGAGCCGGCCACGAACTCGAGCGTCGACTCGCGGTCCACGGGGTCGACGGGGAACCACATCGAGGTGTTCTGAGTGCCCTCGACGTTGTAGTAGGGCTGGTCCTGGTGCCACGGGGTGCGCTGACGGGTGCCGGGCTCCTTGGTCAGCATGTGGTCGTGGTACAGCCGCACCGTCCGGCTGCCCATCAGCTGGGCGGCGATCCGGGCGGCCGGGGACTCGCGGACGAACCGTTCGATCTCGGGGATCCGCTGCCAGTTGCAGAAGTCCTCGATGAACGCGCCGTCGTCGTCGGCAGAAGCCCGCTTGGCCCTGGGCGAGAGGTCGGCGAGGTTGGCGTCGACGGCCCGGCGGGCCAGCTCGACGTCCTCTGGCGAGAAGGCCCCGCGGACGACGACCACGCCGTCGCGCTGGTAGGCCTCGATCGTCTCGGCGTCGATCTCGATGGCGTCGGTACGTGCGGTCATGGCTCAGCCCTCCAGCAGGGGGATCTTCACGCCGCGCTCGCGGGCGACGTCCTTGGCGATGTCGTAGCCGGCGTCGGCGTGGCGCATGACTCCCAGGCCGGGGTCGGTGGTCAGCACCCGCTCCAGCTTCTGCTCGGCAAGCTCCGTGCCGTCGGCCAGGCAGACCATGCCGGCGTGGATGGACCGGCCGATGCCGACCCCGCCGCCGTGGTGGATGCTGACCCAGGTGGCGCCGGAGGCGGTGGTCGACAGGGCGTTGAGCAGCGGCCAGTCGGCGATCGCGTCGGACCCGTCGATCATGCCCTCGGTCTCGCGGTAGGGCGAGGCGACGGAGCCCGAGTCGAGGTGGTCACGGCCGATGACGATGGGCGCCGACACCTTGCCGTCGCGGACGAGGTCGTTGAACACCTTGCCGAGCTTGGCCCGCTCGCCGTAGCCCAGCCAGCAGATCCTCGCGGGCAGGCCCTGGAAGGCCACCTGCTCGGAGGCCTTCTTGATCCAGCGGTGGAGGGGCTCGTCGTCGGGGAAGGTGTCGAGGACGGCCTGGTCGGTGACGGCGATGTCGGCGGGGTCGCCGGACAGGGCCACCCAGCGGAACGGGCCCTTGCCCTCGCAGAACAGCGGCCGGACGTAGGCGGGCACGAAGCCGGGGTAGTCGAAGGCCCGGTCGAACCCGCCGAGCCTGGCCTCTGCGCGCAGGCTGTTGCCGTAGTCGAAGACCTCGGCGCCGGCGTCCTGGAAGCCGACCATCGCCCGGCAGTGGGCGGCCATGGCCTCGCGGGCGCGGCGGGTCATCTCCTCGGGCTGCTCGGCCGCCATCTTCGCGGCGGCCTCGGGGCTGACGTCGACGGGCACGTAGCTGAGGGGGTCGTGGGCCGAGGTCTGGTCGGTCACGATGTCGGCGGGGAAGCCGCGCTCGAGCAGCTGCGGGACCAGCTCGGCGGCGTTGCCGATCAGCCCGACGCTGAGCGGCTGCCTGGCGTCGCGTGCTTCGATGCACCTGGCGATGGCGTCGTCGATGTCCTCGGCGATGACGTCGAGGTAGCGGTGCTCCACGCGGCGTTCGGCACGCCAGCGGACGACCTCGATGCACAGGGCGACGCCGTCGTTCATGGTGACGGCCAGCGGCTGGGCGCCGCCCATGCCGCCCAGGCCCGCGGTCAGGGTGATGGTGCCGGCCAGGCTGCCGTCGAAGCGTCGGCGGGCGATCTCGGCGAAGCACTCGTAGGTGCCCTGCAGGATCCCCTGGGTGCCGATGTAGATCCACGACCCGGCGGTCATCTGGCCGTACATGGTCAGGCCCTCGGCCTCCATCCGGCGGAACTCCTCCCAGTTCGCCCAGTCGGGGACGAGGTTGGAGTTGGCGATGAGCACGCGGGGTGCCCACGGGTTGGTGCGGATGACGCCGACCGGCTTGCCGGACTGCACGAGCAGCGTCTCGTCGTCGGCCAGGTCGGTGAGCGCGGCGACGATGCCGTCGAAGGCCTCCCACGACCGGGCGGCCCGGCCGGTGCCGCCGTAGACGACCAGCTTGTCGGGTTCCTCGGCCACCTCGGGGTCGAGGTTGTTCATCAGCATCCGCAGGGGTGCCTCGGTCTGCCACGACCGGGCGGTCAGCTCGGTACCGCGGGCGGCGCGGACGGGACGGGGACCACTCATGGCGATGTCCTCTCTGTGGTGATCGGCTTCGTGGGCGTGGTGGGCGTCGTCGGTGACCCCATCGGGGTCAGGCGGGGTCGACGGTGTGGGCGAGGTTCAGGTCAGGTCGGCGTGGGCGCGGGCGGCGGCCAGCACGGAGCCGTCCTCGAGCAGCCGTTCGACGGCGGCGAGGCGGGGCTCGAGGTGTTGGTCGGGGCCGGGCCCACCGGCGGCGTCGAGCACGACCTCGGCGACCGCACCGGTGGCGGCACCGGGCTGCAGGGGCTGCCCGCTCGGCGGAAGGCCGGTGCCACGGAGCGCCTGGGCGTGGGTGGCGGCAAGGACCTCGACGGCGAGGATGCGCCGCAGGTTGGCGACGACCTCGCGGAGGGCACGGCAGGCCCCCCAGCCCATCGAGACGTGGTCCTCCTGCCCGGCGGAGGTCGACAGGGTGTCCACGCTGGCGGGGGCGGCCAGCCGACGGTTGGTGGTGACCATCGCCGCCTGGGTGTACTGGGCGATCATCAGCCCGGAGTTCACGCCGGCGTCGGTGGTGAGGAACGGCGGCAGCCCGTGGGAGCGGGCGGGGTCCAGCATCCGGTCGGTGCGTCGCTCGGACAGGGCCGACAGGTCGGCGACGGGGATGCGCAGCAGGTCGGCGGCGTAGGCGACGGGGGCGCCGTGGAAGTTGCCGCAGGACGCGACCCGGCCGTCGTCGAGGACGACAGGGTTGTCGATGAAGCTGCGCAGCTCGTGATCGGCGACGGTGGCGGCGAAGTCGATGACGTCGCGGCCGGCGCCGTGCACCTGCGGGGTGCAGCGCAGCGAGTAGGCGTCCTGCACGCGGGTGTCGCCGTGGCGGTGGCTGGCGACGGTCGGCGAGCCGGCGAGCAGGTTGCGCAGGTTGGCGGCCGACGCCTGCTGGCCGGGCTGGGGGCGCATGGCGACCAGGTCGGCGGCGTAGGCCTGGTCGGTGCCGAGCAGCGCCTCGACGGTCATGGCGGCGGCGACGTCGGCGATCAGGTACAGGTCGCGGAGGTCGTGCAGCGCCATGACCAGCATGCCGAGCATGCCGTCGGTGCCGTTGATCAGCGCCAGCCCCTCCTTGGCGCTCAGGTGGAGGGGGTCGAGGCCCGCGTCGGCGAGCGCCTCGGCGGCGGGCTTGCGTCCGGTCGGGGTGTCGACGATGCCCTCTCCGGTGAGGGTGAGGGCAGCGGCGGCGAGGGGGGCCAGGTCGCCGGAGGCGCCGACGGAGCCGTGCTCGCGGACGACCGGGACGATGCCGGCGTTCAGCACCTCGCAGATCCGTTCGGCGACGTGGGGGCGGGCGCCGCTGTAGCCCATGGCCAGCGACCGGGCGCGCAGCATCATCATCGCGCGGATGACCTCCTGCTCGAGCTCCGGCCCCATGCCTGCGGCGTGGGAGCGGACCAGCGCCTGCTGCAGCTCGGCGGACCGCTCGGCGGGGATCACGGTGTCGGCGAGGGCACCGAACCCGGTGGAGACGCCGTAGACGGGTTCGGGCTTGTCCAGCAGCCCGGCGACGACCTCGGCGCCGCGGGCCAGGGCCTCGCGGGCGTCATCACCCAGCACGACCCGTGCGCCCCGGCGGGCGACCTCGACCACGTCCTGCGGGGCGACCCCGTTGCGTCCGACGACGACAGATGCTTCCATGTGGCGGAATCTACTTCCATCAAACGGAATGTCAAGAGGACGATGTGACGCCCAGCCCAGACCCCAGCAGCCGACCGACCGCCCGGTCCTCCGACCGCGTCCTCACCCTGCTGGTGGCGGTCGTGGAGGGCATCGGTGTCGCCGGCGAGGGCGGGCTGACGTTGACGCAGCTGTCGGACGCGGTGGGCCTGGCCCCGTCGACGGCCACCCGCCAGCTGGCGTCGCTGGAGGCCGCGGGGCTGGTCGCCCGGACCGCCTCGGGCTACGTCGCCGGGCCACGCATGGTGCGGCTGGCCCACCGGGTGGTCGGCGGCCACCCCCTCCCCCGGCTGGCCCAGCCCATCCTCGACCGGGTGGCCGCCGAGACCCGCGAGACCTGCTACCTGGCGGTCGCCCACGACGAGGACACCGCGATCTACCTCGCGGCGGCGGAGGGCACGATGACCCTTCGGGTCGCCGGGTGGCGCGGTCGTGACGTGCCACGGTCGGGCACGGCGGTCGGCCGGGCCCTGGCCGGCGAGCTGCCCGACAGCGAGGCGGCGGTCGGCAGCGACACCGTCGAGGAGGGCGTGACCGGCATCAGCGCCCCGGTCCGCGACGCCCACGGGCAGGTCGTCGCGGCCGTCAGCGTGCTCGGGCCGACCTTCCGGATGCACGGCGAGGCACTCGAGGGTGCGCGGGCCGCGGTCGTGGAGGGTGCCGCTGCCCTCAGCAGCCTGGTGGGCCACACCGACGCGGGCTGACACCTGCGGACCGCCGGGGCGATCGGAGGACCCATCCGATGGACAGCTGGCCCGCTGCTGCGGTAGACAGTCCAGCCGTGCAGGACAGCGACAGGAAGGGCGGGGGGATGGTCGACCTCCGCATCCCCGACATCGGACCGGCCCTGCTCGTCGGCGAGGTCTCACGGGGCGCCGTCCACCGTGCCCGTCACTCCACGGGGGCGGAGCTCGCGGTCAGGGTGCAACGGGGGTTCGACGGGGACCCGGCACGCCTCGAGGAGCTGCTGGACACCGTTGGGCGAATGACCGACCGGCACGCGCATCCCCACGTCGCGCCGGTGCTGATGGCCGGTGTCACGCCGACAGGGGATGCCTACCTGGCGGAGCCGGTCCTCCCGGGCGGCAGCCTGCGCTCGACCCTGTGCCGCGCCCCGATGCCAGTGGAGGAGGTGCTGTCCCTGGGGGTGCTGCTGGCCTCGGGCATGGCGGCGGTCCACGAGGTCGGCGGGCTGCTCGGCTGGGTGGCGCCGGACGCGGTGCGACGGGACGACGTCGATCGGCCGGTGTGGTGTTCCATCGGCGTGGACCGCATCCTGGGCGGCAACGACCGGGTGGCAGCTCCGATGGCACACGCGGCGCCGGAGCTGCTGCAGGGCTCGCCGGCCTCGACGACCTCGGACGTCTACGGGCTCGGCGCGGTGCTGGGCCATGCGCTTCGCGGGCGCCCGCTCAGCCAAGCCGACGTCGAGGAGTCGTCGATCGTCCCGCTGCTCTGTCGCGTGTGTGCGGGACAGCTGGCCGACCTGGCGGCCGAGGGTGTCGACGAGCCAGCCGCAGCGCTCGTGCGACAGCTGATGAGTCTCGACCCGGGCAGCCGTCCGCAGTCGACAGAGGTCGTCGCGATTATCCAGGGCGTCCAGTCCGAGCTCGGACTGCCGGTCTCGTCCGCTCCCCGATGGACCCCGCCGGCGGGCTCGACGCGGATCCGCGAGACCCCAGCTGCGCCGCCCTCGCCGTCCCCGATTCCGCCTGTGCCGCCCCGCCCGAAGCCGGCACTACCCGGCCCACGAGTGCGACGGCGCCCCCAGCTGCTGGGATGGTTGGTCACCCGAACGGGTACGTACCTGCCGGTCGGACACGAGACGTGGATCGGGGCCGACCTCGACGCCGTGCGCGGTGCCCCGCCCCGAGCCCACCTGCGCCTCGACGGGCTGGCGCCCGACCATGCATGCATCCGGCCGGCTGGAACGGGTGTGGTGCTGGAGGACCATGCCGGTCGGACACGGATCTCCTCCGGGGGACATCCACCGCGGGAGGTTCAGCAGTTCTCCACGACGTTCCTCGAGGACGGCGACATCATCCACCTCGGACCCGTCGAGCTCCGCTGGCGGCGGTTCCGCGATCAGGAGGTCATCCCGCCCCCGCCGTCCCATCCGCTGCTCGCCGCTGCCGCTCGCGACGGCCTCTACACCGAGCCGCTCATCGGGGCGTGGCTGGCAGCCGCCGGTCGTTGCCCGCCGTCCGTCGTGGCCGCGGACATCGGTGTCGCCAACCCCGCAGACGCCGAGCCCATCCCGTGGATCGAGCAGGCCGGCGTCGTGCTCCAGGACCTGCCCGTCGAACGGGCCGTCGTCGTCGCCGCGGGCCCCGACGGACTGCTGTGTCCGCTGGGGGACGGCCGGCCGGTCCCGTGGCATCAGGTGGTGCGCCTGCGCAGCGAGACCTGGGGGGCGAACCAGCGGCGGTTCACCGTGGAGAATCAGTCCGGGACGATCACGTGGTCGCCGTCCATGGCCGTGTGGTCGAGCGGCGAGACGTTCCTCGCCGCCATCGCCCGGATCTGGCGAGCCACAGCGCCCGGGGCGTGGCGCACCGCCCGCGACGAGCACACCAACGAGCTGCGGAGTCGACTGGGCGAACCGGTCGACGGGCCCGCGGACGACGTCGAGCACGCCGATCTCCTGTACCGCGTCCGTGGCCTTCCGATCTCCCCCGGGGGAAGCTCGTGGCTCGTCAGCTGACCGCCCGGCACCTGCACACCCTGCATGGCAGGAGACGGTGTTTGGCGTCCCTTCCCGACGGCAGTACCGTCTGCGGCTTCTGCTGGTCCGTCGGGCTGGCACCTACACGAAGGGACGCCCCGTGCGTCACGTTCTTCTGCTTGCCGCGCTTGCCTGCACGCTCCTGCTGACAGCCTGCTCGTTCGAGGCCTCCATCGGCGGCGGCATCGACAGCGACAGGGTCGTCGAGGGCATCGTCGCCATCGGTGACGAGCAGCTGCCCGAGGGGTCGCCGTGGGAGGCCGACTGCTCCGGCGTCGACTTCGCCGACGCCGAGGACGGCGACACCTACGAGTGCATCGCCATCGCCAGCGACGGCACCGAGCTGCCGGCGGTCGTGACCGTCGTCGACGCCGAAGCCGGCGACGTCAACGTCACGATCAACTGACCGTCCCTCCCCTGACCGACATCACCTGAGCCACCGTCAACGGGGCTTCAGCCGTCGTTGACGAAGCTGCGGACCCGCTCGGCGAACCGGGCGGGTTCCATCAGGTGGGGGTAGTGGGCCATGCCGTCCCACACCTCCAGCTGGGCCTGGGGGATGACGTCGGTCAGCCACGCCCGGTAGTCGGGGCCGGGGTCGTCGCCGTGCAGCGCGAGGTAGGGCGCGTCGATCCCGTCGAGCATGTCGCGGACCAGCGCGTCCAGCTCCTCAACGGTCTGGTCGAAGACCGGGCTCCAGATGTCCAGCACGACCTGCTGGTCGGGGGTGCGCAGCGCCGCGACGCGGGCCTTCTCCTCCTCCGGCAGCGGTCCGGCGTAGCCGTCGAACATGCCGGCCATGACCTGGGCGAACGCGTCGCCGCGCAGCATCGGCTCCAGGGGCGTCAGCGCGTCCTTGAACCCGGCGAGCGCCAGCGGCTGGTCGACGTTGACGACGGCCCGGACCGGCGTGATCGCCGCCAGGACCGAGACGACCATCCCCCCGAGGGAATGCCCCACGACCACAGGGTTGTCGGACCCGACGTCGTCGAGGACCGCCTTGACGTCGTCGGCCATGGACTCCAGGTCGTGCACGTCGGCGACGTCGGACTGGCCGTGGCCGCGCAGGTCGAGGAGGATCAGGCGGTGCCCCTCCGCGAGGTGCGGCAGGACGGGGTCCCACGTCTGCTTGGACTCGGTGATGCCGTGGACGAGGACGAGGTCGTCGCCCTCACCCACCACCTCGTGGTCGATGCGGATCCCGGACGGCGTGGTCGTGAACGGCATGCCGAGCAGCCTTGCACATCACCCCGGGGTGCACGCCCGGTGAACGAACGTCGGTACCGGTCGAGCCGTCAGCGGCCCTCGGCGAGCGTGTCGAGCAGCTCGGTGGCCAGGCCGTCGGCGTCGATGTCGTCGCCGTTGCACAGCACGGCGACGGCCACGCCGTCCTCGGGGAGAATCTGCAGCGAGGACGCCACGCCGATCCACGAGCCGGCGTGGGACAGCAGCTGCCCGTCGTCGACCTCGTCGATGCTCAGCCCGCCGCCGTAGCCGACCCCGTCGTCGAGCACCGGGCCGGGTGTGGTCATGACGTCCAGCCACGCCGCGGATCCCAGCCCCTCCTCGGTCGGCTCGTCGAGGAACAGGCCGGCCCAGCGCAGCAGGTCGGGGACGGTGGAGTGGACGGCACCGTCGCCGGTCTGCTGCCAGGACGAGCCGACGGGGGTCCAGCCGTCGCCGACGTCCTCGTACCCCTGCGCCTGCCCGGGCAGCAGGTCACCCTGGTCGTCCCGGACGGTGGTGTCGTCCATGCCGAGCGGTCCGAACAGCTCCCCGGTGGAGAAGGTCACGAGGTCCTCGCCGGTGACCTCGCCCACGACCTGCCCGAGCAGCTGGTAGTTGGTGTTGGAGTACTCGAAGTCGGTGCGTGGTTCGAAGACGAGCTCCTCGCCCTCCAGCACCGCGACGGCATCGTCGTCGGTGGTGACCTCCTCGAGCTCGGCGTCCAGCAGCTCGGTGTAGTCGGGCAGGCCGGAGGTGTGGTGCAGCAGGTCGGCGACGGTGATGCCGTCGGTGTCCAGCGGCAGGTCCAGCAGCTCCTCGACGGGGGTGTCGAGGGAGAGACGGCCGTCGACGACGAGCAGCGCGATCGCCCCGGCGGTCATCTGCTTGGACACCGAGGCGATGTCGAAGATCGTGTCCTCGGCGAGCGGTTCGCCGTCCTCGACGTCGGCCAGGCCGGCCGTGGCGAGCTGCTGCCCGTCGGGCGTCCGGGCTCCGGCGACGCACCCGGGGCCGTCGGGGTCGATGCCGGCCAGCACGTCCTCGAGCGCGTCAGCTGACATCTCGCCCGTGCCCTCCTCCTCCCCTGCAGCGGTGCACCCCACGAGGGTGAGGCAGACGGCGATCGACAGTGCGATGGACCGTGCGATGGACAGGGCGGCGGCACGGACGGGGCGAGGGCTCACGGCCGAGACCCTACTGGAGTCCGTCCACGGCCCTCTGGCGGCCCCGACAGCCGACCCTCCCCCGGCGGATCCTGACCCACCGGCTGACGGAACACGACCCGGGCGAGTCCCCGATGGGGCCGGAACACGGCCTGCTGCTGACGGATGTCGACCCACCTTGCCCCCGAACCTTGCAGATGTGGGTCAGAATCCGTCGAGGGGAGGGGTGGCAGGCCGGCGCGGTCTACGCTGCCGGCCGGAGGGAAGCAGGACACGAGGGAGGACACTGACCGTGGGGATCTTCGGGAACAAGCGGGTGAGGACGCTGGAGCAGTTCGCCAACGCACCCGTGGGGTCGTCGGTGGAGGTCGACGGCCGCCGCGGCCACATCCAGGGGACGGTGCTGTTCGACGAGGACGGCGACACCTGGGTGGAGCACCTGATCGTCGGGGCCGACGGCAAGCGGTTCTGGGTGTCGGTGGAGAACTTCGACGAGACCCTCGCCACCCTGTGGGAGAGCGTGCCGCCGCTGAGCGTCAACGGTGGACCGGGTGAGCGAACGGTCTCCTACAAGGGCCGCTCCTACAAGCGGTCCGAGGACGGGACGGCGCGGTTCCGCACGGGCGGGTCGGTGGACCTGCCGGACCACGGCTCGATCGACTACGTCGACTTCACCGGCCCCGACGGGCAGCGGGTGTCCTTCGAGCGGTTCGGTGACTCCAGGACCGGCCGCCGCACCGTGTCGGCCGGGTCGTGCCCCAACTGCGGCGCGCCGCTGGTGCTGGACCAGCTGAACCGCTGCTCGAGCTGCGGATCCACCCCGACGGTCGACCACGGCGAGTGGTCCGGCTGGGAGGTCGCTGCCGGTCGCGACGTCTCGAACTCGACCCGGGCGACCTGACCCGGGCGACCTGACCCGGTCGGCTCGACCCGGGCGGCCTCACTCGGGGCCCCAGCGCCCCAGTCCGAGCAGCCCCACCACGTCGGGGTCGGCCAGGCCCAGCGCACGGGCCCGGGCGGTCCCGGCGTCGTCGGCGTCCAGGACGACGGCGGCGACCTCCCGACACCGTTCCATCGTGTGGGCCCGTACCGCGAGGCGGACGGCCGGCATCGCGGCCGGGGACATCGACAGGCTGCTCGCGCCCAGGCCGACCAGCACCAGCGCCATCAGCGGGTCACCGGCGGACTCGCCGCACACCCCGACCGGCTTGCCGAGGTCGACCCCCGCACGGATCGTGCGGGCGACCAGGTCCAGCACGGCCGGCTGCCACAGGTCCAGCAGGTCCGACAGGTCGCCGGCCATCCGGTCGGCCGCCATCGTGTACTGCGCCAGGTCGTTGGTGCCGACGGAGACGAAGTCGAGCTCGGCCAGCAGGGCGTGGGCCCGCAGCGCGGCGGCGGGCACCTCGACCATCGCCCCGACCGTGCGGATGCCGTGGGCGCGGGCCTCGTCGGCGAAGCGGGCGGCTTCCCCCGTGGTGGCCACCATCGGCGCCATGACCCACACGTCGTCCCGATCGGCCTCGGGCATGCCGGCGACCAGCGCGCCGAGCGCGGTCAGCTGGTCGGCCTCCAGCTGCGGGTGGGTGCGGTCCAGCCGGACGCCGCGCACGCCGAGCGCCGGGTTGGGCTCGGACGGGCGGTCGAGGAACGGCAGCGGCTTGTCGGCGCCGACGTCGAGGGTCCGCACGACGACCCGCTTCCCCGCCATGGGGTCGAGGACCCCTCGGTACGCCTCGGCCTGCTCCTCCACCGTGGGGGCGGTCTGCCGGCCGGTGAACAGCAGCTCGGTCCGCAGCAGCCCGATGCCCTCGGCGGTCACGTCGACCGCCCGGCGGGTGTCGTCGACGGTGCCAACGTTGGCCAGCAACGCGACCCCGATCCCGTCGGCCGTGGCGCCGGGGGCGGTGTCCAGTGCGAGTGTCCGGGCGACCTCGTCCCGTCTGGCGGTGGTGGCGACGACCTGCTCGGGAGGGGGGTCGGTGGTGACGGTCCCAGCCGACGCGTCGACGGCGACGAGGGTGCCCGCGTCGACGGCGGTGATGCCGGCGACCTGCACGACACAGGGCAGGCCGAGCTGACCGGCGACGATCGCGGTGTGGCCGAGCGGGCCACCCTGCTCGGTGACGATCGCCACGACCCGCGAGGGGTCCAGCGCAGCGGCGTCGGCCGGGGCTAGGTCGACGGCCGCCACCACGAACTGGCCGTCGATGTCGTGCAGCGCGGGGGTGTCGGCCCCGAGCAGCCTGGCGACGACCCGATCACGGACGCTGTTGAGGTCGGTCACGCGGTCGGCGACCCGACCACCGGCGGCGCGCAGGGCGTCGGCGAACCCGGCGGCTGCGTTGGTGACGGCGGTGGCTGGTCCGTGCCCTTCGTCGAGGTGTCGTCGGACCGCGGTCAGCATGGCGGGGTCGTGGGCCATGGAGGCGGTCGCGTCGAGGATGTCGGCCAGCGCGCCGTCGGTCGCGGCGGCGCGCGCGGCGAGGCTGGAACCGACCGCCTGGAAGGCCGCCTCTATGCGTTCCAGCGCCGTGGCGGGGTCAACCGCGGAGGGTTCGTCGGCCGGTGCGCGGGGCGGCGGGGCCAGGACGACGAGGGGGGCGACGGCCACGCCACGGCCCACGCCGATCCCGGTCAGCACCCTCGGTGGGCGCTGCCCGACGGTGGTCGCCTCTGGCGCGTCAGCGGCCATCGGGGACGGTCACGTCCTCGACGGTGGCCTTCGTTGCGGCAACGAAGGCCTGCGTGTCGACCAGCGCCGAGACGCCGCTGGCACCGGACCCGACGGCGATCCGGTCGAACCCTGCGGCGACGGCGTCGATGATCACGGGGAGGGTGCGGGCCGCCCCGAGGACGGTGACGGTGCCGGGCAGAAAGCCGGTGACGTCCAGCAGCTGCTCACGGGTGGCCATGCTCGCCCGGTCGACGCCGAGGGCCTCGCGGAGCTTCTTCCATTCCATCCTCCGGCCGCCGGAGACGACGACGAAGACGTAGTCGTCCTCGTCCCGGCGGACCAGCAGGGTCTTGCAGAGGCTGCCGGGCGCGACGCCGAGCTTGGCCTCGTGCTCCTCCATCGATCGGGAGGGGCCGACGTCGCTGAGCTCGACGTCCAGGCCGAGGGCGGCAGCGCCGGCAACAGCGGGTGGGGCGTCCATGGCCACCGATCCTCGCACGAGCCGGTCGAGATTGTTGTTGGCACATATACCCCCTAGGGGTATATTCCCTCGCATCCCATATACCCACCGGGGGTATACACGTCCAGAAGGAGCAGCCATGACGACCCAGCCCACCACCACGACCGTCACGATCGACGGGATGACCTGCGGCCACTGCGCCGCGACGATCCGGGATGCCGTCAGCCCCCTGGCCGGCGTCACGAACGTCGACGTCAGCGTCCGCTCCCGTGCCATGACGGTGCGCACCGACGGGCCGGCCGACCTGGAGGCGATCACCGCCGCGGTACGCGACGCCGGATACGAGGTGACGTCGTGACCACGCTCGCCACCAGACCCGCCACCGTCGACCTCGCCATAGAGGGGATGACCTGCGCGTCGTGCGCAGGACGGATCGAACGGCGGCTGAACGACCTCGACGGCGTCGAGGCGACCGTCAACTACGCCACGGAGCAGGCCACGATCACCGCTCCGGGTGTCGACCCGGCCACGCTGGTGGAGGCCGTCGAGTCCGTCGGCTACCGCGCGACCGTCGTGCCCGCGGTGGGATCGGCCCCCGTGGGCCCTGCCGAAGCAGCACCAGCGGAGGATCCCACCGCCGCGTTGCGCCACCGCCTGGTGGTGTCGGCTGCGCTGTCCCTTCCCGTCGTCCTCCTGTCGATGGTGCCGGCGCTGCAGTTCACCAACTGGCAGTGGCTGGCCCTGACCCTCGCCGCGCCGGTGGTGGTCTGGGGTGCCGCACCGTTCCACCGGGCGGCCTGGACGAACGCCCGGCACGGCGCCGCGACCATGGACACGCTCATCTCGATCGGCACCATCGCTGCCATGGCGTGGTCGGTCTACGCGCTGTTCTTCGGTGGGGCCGGCATGCCCGGCATGACCATGTCGATGGAGCTGACCGGCAGCCGCGGCAACGGTGCCCACGAGATCTACCTCGAGGTCGCCGCTGCCGTCACGGTGTTCGTGCTGGCCGGGCGGTACGCAGAAGCGCGCGCCAAGCGATCCTCCGGCGCGGCGCTCAAGGCGTTGCTGGAGCTCGGCGCGAAGGACGCCGCGGTGCTCCGTGACGGGATCGAGGTCCGGGTCCCCATCGACCAGCTCGTCGTCGGCGACGTCTTCGTCGTGCGGCCCGGTGAGAAGGTCGCCACCGACGGCGTCGTGGTGGAGGGCACCTCCGCCATCGACACCTCCCTGCTGACCGGCGAGAGCGTGCCCGTGGAGGTGGGGCCCGACGACACGGTGACCGGCGCCACCGTCAACGCCGGCGGCCGCTTGGTCGTTCGCGCAACCCGCGTCGGGGCCGACACCCAGCTGTCCCGGATCGCCCGGCTGGTCACCGACGCCCAGACGGGCAAGGCGCCCATCCAGCGCCTGGCCGACCGGATCTCCGCGGTCTTCGTGCCGATCGTGCTGGTGCTGGCCGTGCTCACCCTCGGCGTGTGGCTCGCCCTCGGCGCGGGGGCGAACCTGGCCTTCACCGCGGCAGTTGCCGTGCTGATCATCGCCTGCCCCTGCGCGCTCGGCCTGGCCACCCCGACAGCCCTGCTGGTCGGGACCGGACGCGGCGCCCAGCTCGGGATCCTCATCAAGGGCCCCGAGGTCCTCGAGTCGACACGACGGGTCGACACCGTCGTGCTGGACAAGACCGGCACGATCACCACCGGGCGGATGTCGCTGGTGGACGTCGTCGCCACCGACGGCACCGACCCCGACGAGCTACTGCGCATCGCCGCGGCGCTGGAGGACGCCTCCGAGCACCCCATCGCCAGGGCCATCGCGGCAGCCGGTGTCGACCGGCTCGGCCCCCTGCCGGCCGTGGAGTCGTTCCAGTCCACCCAGGGGCTGGGCGTCCAGGGGGTCGTCGACGGGCACGCCGTCGTCGCCGGCCGCCAGCAGTTCCTCGAAGACTGGGCGCTGCACCCGGACGCCGAGCTGTCCGCGGCCAAGGAGGCTGCGGAGGCACGGGGCCAGACGGCCGTCCTGGTCGGCTGGGATGGTGAGGTGCACGGCCTGCTCGTCGTGGCCGACACCGTCCGGCCGACGTCTGCGGACGCGATCACCGAGCTCCGGTCGCTCGGCCTGACCCCGGTCCTGCTGACCGGTGACAACGCCGCGGCGGCCCAGCACGTGGCGCGGGCCGTCGGGATCGACGAGGTCATCGCCGAGGTGCTGCCCGAGGACAAGCTGGCCGTCGTTGCGCGCCTGCAGTCAGAGGGACGCGTCGTGGCCATGGTCGGCGACGGCGTCAACGATGCGGCCGCGCTGGCCCAGGCCGACCTGGGCCTGGCGATGGGCGCCGGGACCGACGTGGCGATCGAGGCCAGCGACCTCACGCTGGTGCGCGATGACCTGCGAACGGCGGCGACGGCGATCCGGCTGTCGCGTCGAACGCTGCGTACCATCAAGGGCAACCTCTTCTGGGCGTTCGCCTACAACGTGGCCGCGATTCCGTTGGCCGCGCTGGGGTACCTCAACCCGCTCATCGCCAGCGCGGCGATGGCCTTCTCGAGCGTCTTCGTCGTGGGGAACTCCCTGCGCCTCAAGACGTTCCACGGACGGTGAACACGATGACGACGACACGACGCCGCTGGCCCCTGACCCTTGCCCTGGTTGCGATCACGGCCATGGCCTGCGCGGCTCCGGACGCGGGGTCCGATCCCGCGTCCGACAGCGGGGCCACGGCGGCGCCCGGGCGCACGGTCGAGGTCACGATGACCGACCTGGCGTTCTCCCCCGCGAGCATCACGGTGGCCGACGGCGAGACCGTGCGCGTGCGCTTCACCAACGACGGCGAGCTGCCCCACGATGCCTTCGTGGGGGACGCCGCGGCGCAGGACGCCCACGGCGCCGAGATGGCCGAGGCGGGGGGCGGGCATGGCGGCCACGGCGGCCACGGAACGGACGGCGACGACGCCGGTGACGCGGTCACGGTGGACCCCGGCGAGACCGGCGAGCTGCTGGTGACCGGGACCGCGTCCGGCGAGCTGCTGATCGGGTGCCACCAGCCCGGCCACTACGAGGCGGGGATGGTCATGCAGGTCGCCTCCGGCTGACCGCCTGGGGCGGGCGCGGCCGTCGTGGTCGCGCCCGGTCGGGTCAAGTTGTCGGGACCCAGCGGCCAGCCACGAGCTGCAGTGACACGGCCGCCCGACCCTCCCCCACGGCATGCAGCAGCTCGGCGGCGCGCTGCGCCTCGTAGCCGTTGCGCGGCACGTCGATGGTGGTGTCGGGCCCACAGCTCGGCACCACCGTCAGCGTTCCCGCGATGCTGCGGCACAGCTCGGGCAGGGCCTCGGCGTCGGCGCAGGGGAGCTGCTCGAGCAGCCCGTCGGTCGCACGCACCGCCGCGCACCCCTCCGCCGGGTCGGTCGTCCCCTCCCCCTCGGCCCAGGTCCAGACGCCCGGGCGGATGGCTGCGTCGCCCGGGCGGATGGAATCGACTCCACCGGCGGCTGGAATCGCCGGACCGGCCGACGCTGAAGGCTGGATCCGTGGGGCCGAGCGGATGGCTTCGACTCCGCGCCGCCCAGCTGGGGCCCGTTCAGGAGGCGAATCCATCCGGGGGTGGTTAGGGTGCTCGGCATGCGGATCGTCTCGCTCAACGCGTGGGGTGGGGCCATGTACGACGCGTTGGAGTCGTGGTTGCCCACCGTCGACGCCGACGTGGTGTGCCTGCAGGAGATGACGATGACCCCCGGGGTGGAGGGGTGGACGCGGTTCGTCGACGCCGACCGGTCGCTCCCGCAGCGGGCCAACCTGTTCGACGACGTCGCGGCCCTGCTTCCCCACCATCAGGGGACGTTCCTGACCTCCGACAGCGGTCCGATCAGCGACGACCGGGGGGAGGGTCGGTACCGGCAGGACTTCGGCATCTCGACGTTCGTGCGGAAGGACGTCACGCTCGTCGGCCAGCACACCGCGTTCGTCCACGTCAGCCACACCGACCACGACGACTGGCCCACCGGTGGCCGGCCCAGGCTCGCGCAGGCCGTGCGGGTCCTCGACCGCGCTACCGGCCGTTTCGTCGTGGTCGCCCACACCCATGGGCTGCGGGATCCGGCGGGCAAGGGCGACACCCCGGCGCGGGTGGCCCAGGCCGAGCAGCTGGCGGAGCTGGTCCAGCAGGCCGCCCAGCCCGGCGACCTGCTGGTGGTCTGCGGCGACCTCAACGTCCTGCCCGACAGCGTCACGTTCGAGATCCTCGGCCGGGCCGGGCTGACCGACCTCGTCGGCACGGCCGACACCCGCACGTCGGCCTACCCAAAGCCCGTCCGCCACGCCGACTACCTGCTGGTCTCCGACCCCGCGGCGGTGGAGGCGTTCGAGATCCTGGCCGAGCCCGAGGTCAGCGACCACCGCCCCCTCGTCCTCGACATCTGAGGACCCACCACCCCGCTGACCGACCGCCTGACCCGGCCGGCTCGGCCCCGGCCCGCCCCACTTGTTCAGCTGACCCGGCCATGCACTCCGGCCGCTTGTCGCGGCCGCCCGCTACGGCCGCCGACCGGCCACCCACCCCCAGCGTGTGCGTTCCCCCACCTCCTCGGGCGTGCATCCCACACGCCCACCCACGTCGTGTGCGATCCCCACCCTCCACAGGCGCTCGTCCCACACACGCCCCGACCCCGTGGGGCATGCCCGACCGAGGGCGCGGGCCATCGCACACGCGGTGGCCTGCCGCGTCGTCCAGGCGGCCCGCTGCGTCGTCGAGACGGCCGCCATGTTCGGCATGCCCGACCAAGGGCGCGGGCCATCGCACACGCGGCGGCCTGCCGCGTCGTCGAGACGGCCACCGCGACGGGAGTCGGGCCGCCGGTCCTAGCCCGCTGGCCAGCGGAGGAGCTCGAGGGCCAGGCCGATGTCGACGGCTCGGCCGGACAGTCCGCCGGGCACCATCGCCGAGGCCTGGTCCAGGCGGTTGACCGCGGTGTTGCGGTGGACGTGGAGGGCGCGGGCGGTCGCGGCGACGTTGCAGTCCTGGGCCAGCCACGTCCGCACGGTCCGGCGCAGCTCCTCCGGCGCCTCCGCCAGCGACCCCAGCACCCGGGCGACGAAGTCCCCCGCCCGGTCACCGTCGACGCCGGCCAGCGCGGCCGCCTGCACCTGCTCGAACGCCACGAGCTGGTCGTCCGGACCCATCAGCTCGCGGGTGGCCACGGCGTCCAGGTGGCTCTGGCGGAAGCCCTCGACCCCCTCACGGGTCACCCCGACCGCGGCCCGAACCGTGGCCGGCAGGTCCCACGCCCCCTCCAGCCGATCGGCCGCCACCGGGAACCAGGCCCAGATCGACCGCACCGTCGACTCCACCACCAGCGGCCCCACGACACCGGCCGCACGGGCCACCGACGTGACCACCCGTTCGAGCCCCGCCGTCGGTTCGGTCGACCAGACGATGGCCGCCGTGTGCGGGCCCGCCAGGTCGTAGCGCAGCCGCCGCTCGGCGTCGGTAGCGCTGATCGGCGCGCCCTCCAGCAGCAGGCGGACCGCCGCCAGCCGCTGGGGGCCGGCACCGCTGACGAGGTCACGCCGCTCCTGCTCGACCTGACGCTGGATGCCCTTCACGGTGTCGTCGACGAATGCGAAGATCGACCGGCTGCCCACGTCCAGCAGCTCGTGCAGGACGCCGAGGTCGTCGGTCAGCGCGAAGGCCATCTGCATGAAGTAGCGCCACGCGACGGCCTGGCCCTCTTGGTAGGTCTGCAGGCCGGCCTCGTCCAGCCCACGACGAACCACGTCCCGCGCGATGTCGAGGGTGACCGGGCCGACGTTGGCGGGCACCCGCTCACCCGGCCGGTCGAGGTTGGCGCGGGCCCAGTGCAGCAGGTTGGAGCGGTTGGACTCACGGACCAGCTCCATCAACGACGGGTCGGCGGTCAGCTCCGGACCGGCGGCGGACTCCACGGCGCCGTCGACCAGCTCGACCAGCGCGTCGGGGGCGGCCAGCATCACCTGGCACGCCTGCCGCAGCAGCCCCGCCGCCTCGGCCGACAGCTCGGGCCACGGCTCGTTCTCGTACACCCGACCACACCTCCACGACGGAAATACGTCCACCCCAACCGATCAGAACTGTGCAGATCGTACATGGCTGGCGGTGGGCGATTCCCCGAGAGTGGAGGCAACGATGCGCCGATCATCACCCGGAGGTCCCATGTCACCCGCCCCAGCCGACCACGTCGACGTCCTGATCGTGGGTGCCGGCATCTCCGGCATCGGCACCGCCTGGTACCTGCAGGACCGCCACCCCGAGCGGACCTACGCCATCCTCGAGATGCGCGACGCGTCGGGCGGCACGTGGGACCTGTTCCGCTACCCGGGCATCCGGTCGGACTCCGACCTGCACACCTTCGGCTACGCCTTCAAGCCATGGACCAGCGAGGACGCCATCGCCGACGCCGATGCGATCCTGGCCTACCTCCGCGAGACCGCCGCCGACGCCGGCATCGACCAGCACATCCGCTACGGCCGCAAGGTCCTGGCCGCCGAGTGGGACTCCACCGACGCCCGCTGGACGGTCACCGTCGAGGACACCGCCACCGGCGAGACGACGACGATGACCGCCGGGTGGCTGTTCAGCGCCGCCGGCTACTACCGCTACGACAGGGGGTACCGACCGGACTTCCCCGGCGAGGAGGACTTCGCAGGCACCATCGTCCACCCCCAGGAGTGGCCGGAGGACCTCGACTACGCGGGCAAGCGGGTCGTCGTGATCGGCAGCGGTGCGACGGCGGTGACGCTGGTGCCCTCGATGGCCGACGACGCCGAGCACGTGACGATGCTGCAGCGCTCGCCGTCCTACGTGATGCCGGTCCCCAAGCAGGACCCGATCGCCAACGTCATGACGCGGGTGCTGCCCGACCGGCTGGCCTACGACCTGACCCGGCGACGCAACATCGCCCAGCAGCGGCTGGTCTACCGGTTCTGCCGGGCCCAGCCCGGCATGGCCCGCTGGGTCATCCGTCGGATCAACGCCGCGCTGCTGCCCGACGACTTCGACGTCGACACCCACTTCAACCCCGAGTACGACCCCTGGGACCAGCGGCTGTGCGCCGTCCCCGACGGCGACCTGTTCAAGGCCATCCGCAAGGGGACGGCGTCGGTCGTCACCGACCACATCGACACGTTCACCACCGACGGCATCCGCCTGAAGTCGGGGGAGGAGCTGCCGGCCGACATCATCGTCACCGCCACCGGCCTGCAGCTGGAGGTCTTCGGCGGCATCGAGCTGACCGTCGACGGGACGCCGATCGACGTCTCACAGCAGGTGGCGTTCCGCGGGATGATGCTGTCGGGCGTCCCGAACATGGCGTTCGCGATCGGCTACACGAACTCGTCGTGGACGCTGAAGGTCGACCTGGTGTGCGACCACCTGATGCGGATCCTGTCCCACATGGACCGCCGCGGAGACACCATCGCCTGCCCCGAGCTGCCCGAGGGCCAGGACATGGCGCTGACCCCGCTGCTGGACTTCCAGGCCGGGTACGTCAAGCGGTCGATGCACCTGCTGCCACGCGCAGGCGAGGGCAAGGAGTGGCAGGTCGCCTCGGACTACAAGGTCGACGTCGAGGTCCTGCGCGACGGCCCGGTGACCAGCGAGGGGCTGCGGTTCTCGCGTGCCGAGGCCGAGCCCGCGGCGGTGCTGGAGGGCGCGGCGACCGGCTGACCCGGGTAAGCCGGTGGGTCCGACGACGGGCGGTCGGACGCGGATGTCACACCCGGGGTGTTTGATCATGCGAGGCGAACCACGCCGCACGCCATGCCCACGCACAACCCCGGGGAGGGACCGTTGACCCGCACCACCTACTTCACCGCCACCACGCTGGACGGCTACCTGGCCGACGACCACGACAGCCTCGACTGGCTGTTCGTGCAGGACATCGACGAGGAGGGCCCCGGGAACGTCGCGGACTTCATGGCGACCGTCGGCTCCCTCGTCATGGGCGCGACCACCTACGAGTGGGTGATGACCCACATGGCGGAGGGGGAGGACGACTGGCCCTACGAGCAGCCGACGTGGGTGCTGACCCACCGGGACTTCGACGTCCCCGACGGCGCCGACATCCGGTTCGCGGCGGCCGACGACGACGCGGCCGTGCGCGCCGTCCACGCCCAGATGGTCGAGGCCGCAGGGGACAAGGACGTCTGGGTGGTCGGGGGTGGTGGCCTGGCCGCGGACTTCGCCCGTCTCGGGCTGCTCGACGAGATCTCGCTGGCGATCGCGCCGGTCACCCTCGGCTCGGGCCGCCCCCTTCTCCCCCAGCCCTTCGACCTCGAGCTGATCGAGCTCGACCGGAACCGGGCGTTCGTCGTCGCCCGGTACCGCGTCGTCGGTCCGCGTCGAGGCCCCGGTGACTAGCTGTCGTTGACCTCGGCGGCCACGCGGTCGCCGATGGTCTTGTCGATCGCCCGCCAGTAGTCGAACGCGCGCTCGAGCACCTTGTCCGAGACGCCGTCGCTGAGGTGGCCGGCGATGTTGGCGACCAGCCGGTCACGGGCTGCGTCGTCCATGACCTGGTTGATCAGGGCGTTGGCCTGCACGACGTCGTCGTCGTCCTCGCGGGGGGTGTAGGCGGCGTGCACGAACTCGCCGCTCGCCGACCACACCTCCGTGTGCGGGTACCGCTCACCGTCGGCGGCCGGGCCACCGTAGGAGTTGGGCGCGTACACGGGATCGGCGACCTTCTGCACCCGCATCGCGCCGTCCTTGCTGTAGCTGTGGACGGGCACCACCGGCTGGTTGACGGGGATCTGCTTGTAGTTGACGCCGAGGCGGTGACGGTGCGCATCGGCGTAGGAGAACAACCGCGCGAGCAACATCTTGTCCGGTGACGGACCGATGCCGGGGACCAGGTTGTTCGGTTCGAACGCCGCCTGCTCGATCTCGGTGTGGAAGTCGGTGGGGTTGCGCGTCAGGGTCAGCGTGCCGACCTCGTGCAGCGGGTAGTCGCCGTGGGGCCACACCTTGGTCAGGTCGAAGGGGTTGAACCGGTAAGTGGCCCCCTCCTCGAACGGCATGACCTGCACCTTCATCGTCCACGACGGGTGCTCGCCACCGTCGATGGCGTCGAACAGGTCCCGACGGTGCACGTCGGCGTCCTGACCGGCCAGCGTGTCCGCCTCCTCCTGGGTCAGGAACTCGATGCCCTGGTCGGTGTGGAAGTGGTACTTGACCCAGAACCGCTCGCCGGCCTCGTTGACCCACATGTAGGTGTGGCTGGAGTAGCCGTTCATGTGCCGGTAGGACCTGGGGATGCCCCGGTCACCCATCAGCCACGTGACCTGGTGGGACGACTCCGGCGAGAGGGTCCAGAAGTCCCACTGCATGTCGTGGTCGCGAAGTCCCGAGTCGGCCCGCCGCTTCTGGGAGCGGATGAAGTGCTGGAACTTCATCGGGTCGCGGACGAAGAACACGGGGGTGTTGTTGCCCACCATGTCGTAGTTGCCCTGCTCGGTGTAGAACTTCAGCGCGAAGCCACGGGGGTCACGCCACGTGTCGGGGCTGCCCCGCTCGCCGGCCACGGTGGAGAACCGGGCCGCGACATCGGTCGCACGACCGGGCTGGAACACATCGGCCTTGGTCCAGGCCGACACGTCGCCGGTCACCTCGAAGTGGCCGAAGGCCCCCGAGCCCTTGGCGTGCGGCTGCCGTTCCGGGATGCGTTCCCGGTTGAACTGCGCCATCTGCTCGATCAGGTAGTGGTCCTGCAGCAGGATGGGACCGTCGGACCCGACGGTCAGGGAGTACTCGTCGCTGGCCACGGGGATGCCGGCGTCGGTGGTCGTGGGCGGGCGCTGGTCGGTCACGGGGTCCCCTGTCATCGGCGGGTCTGGGTGCCACGAGCCTTCACCGATCGTCTCGGAACGAACCCTCTCGATGTGGTCACCGAGGATGCCCGGACCGACCGCGCCGGGCGGCGATCAGCCGGCGGTCATGCCCCCGTCGATGATGTAGACCGACCCGGTGATCCAGGCGGCTTCGTCGCTGGCGAGGAACAGCGCCAGGTTGGCGATGTCGTCGACCGTTCCGAGGCGACCGATCGGGTACTTGGCGGTGGCGTTGGCCAACCCCTCCTCCACCGACGTGTAGTCGCCGCCGGAGCCACCCTTCTGCTCGTAGGTGGCGGTGACCAGCGGCGTCGGTGCGGTGCCGGGTGCGATGGCGTTGAAGCGGATGCCGTACTGCCCCATCTCGACGGCCGACTGCTTGGTCATGCCGATGACGCCGGCCTTGGCGGCGGCGTAGGGGAAGATGCCCTTCACGCCGATGATCCCGCCGATGCTGGCCTGGTTGATGATCGACCCGCCACCGTTGTCCACCATCTGCTTGGCGATGGCGCGCTGGGAGTACCAGACGCCGGTCAGCATGACGGCGATGACCTTGTCCCACATCTCCGGGGTGCAGTCGACGACGTTGCCGGTCCCGGCGATGCCGGCGTTGGCGTACAGCACGTCGACGGGGCCGTAGGCCTCGGCTGCGGCGGCCGCCATCGCGTCGCACGCCTCCAGCGACGTGACGTCGGTCGGGATGGCCATGGCCGTACCGCCGGCGTCGAGGATCTTCTGGGTCTCGGCCTCGATGCCGTCGGCGTTGAGGTCGACGAGGACGACCTTCGCGCCCTCCTCGGCGAACCGTCGAGCGGATGCGGCGCCGATGCCCGATCCGGCGCCGGTCACCACGGCCACCTTGCCTGCGAGTCGTTGTGTCATCTGTCTGCCCTCCGGGGTGATGGATGTCGTCGAGCAGCGCCACGTCGACGCCACTTACCAAACATTCGGTTGAACCTACCACCGTCTCGGGTCTAGGTTCATCAATACCCCGCAAAGGGGGTCACGCAGCCGCGCCTTCACGAGGAGCCGAACCATGACGAGCGTCGCCACCCCACCCGCGATGGAGGACTTCGAACGCTTCGCCGCCGACGATCCGACCGTCGACCGCCACGACCTGTTCCGCCGTTGCCGCCACGACGCGCCGCTGTTCTTCAGCCAGCGGCTGGACGCCTGGGTGCTCTCGCGCTACGACGACGTCAAGGGCGTACTGGCCGACGAGGAGCGCTACGCCACCCTGCGGGAGGGACCGGGCGCGCCGGTGTACGGGCCGTCGATCCTCCAGTGGCAGGGCCGCGAGCACCAGAAGAAGGGCGGCATCGTCGCCCGCCGGCTGCGCAGCCCCAAGGCCGTGGAGTCCTTCGACGCCTTCGTCGCCGACACCGCCCGCCGGGTGGCCGAGGAGGTCGCCACCGCCGACGGCCCGGTCGACCTCAAGAGCGAGTACGCGATGTGGATCCCGCTGCTGGCCATCGGTGAGCTGCTCGGCATCGAGGACGCCCACCGCTTCCGCGAGTGGTACGACGACATCGCCGCCGGCGGGGTCTCCTCCATCGGCCATCCCGAGAAGCGCGCGCGGGCGTTCGAGGCGGTCGCCGACCTCAAGACCTTCCTCGACCCGATCATCGCCGAGCGGCGCGAGTCGCCCGGCGAGGACCTGCTGTCGGACCTGTGCACCGCCACCTACGACGGCGAACCGCTGCCGGTCGAGCAGATCCTGGCCTTCACCGCGTTCCTGCTGACCGCCGGCGTGGAGACGACCGAGCGCGCGCTGTCCAGCCTGTTCGTGCACCTGTTCAGCGACCCGGCGCGGTGGCAGGCCCTCCGTGACGACCCGTCGCTGATCGGGTCGGTCATCGCCGAGACCCTGCGCGTGTTCCCGCCGGTGCACGGCTTGACACGACGGGCCACCCAGAACGTGGAGGTGCACGGCACCCACATCGCCGAGGGGTCCCGGCTGGTGGTCCTGCTGGCATCGGCCAACCGCGACGAGTCGGTGTTCGACGAGCCCGACACGTTCGCCTTCGACCGCTTCACCGACGCGCCCGAGCGGCAGTTCACCAACGCCGGGACGATCCTGCCGTTCGGCGCGGGACGCCACCACTGCACCGGGTCCCAGCTGGCCCGCACCGAGCTGCTGCACGGCGTGGGCGCCCTGGTCGAGCGGGTGGCCGGCGCGACGTTCGTCGACGACACGCCCCCGCAGCCCGAGGGGTTCCTGCTGGTCTCCCCCTCGCGCGTCGACGTGACCCTGCAGCGCGCATGACCTCCGACACCCTGTCCACGACCCCCCTTGGAGACGCCATGACCACCGACATCGAGACACGCATCCGCAGGCTGGAGGACCGGCAGGCGCTGTCGGACCTCGTCGCCACCTACGGCCGGGTCGTGGACGACCGTGACCTCGACGCGCTGCGGGCGCTGTGGACCGACGACGCGGTCTTCGAGTCGACCGTCGGCCCGGTGTCCGGCCGGGACGAGGTCGTCGACCACTACGTCGAGCGGATGCGGATGTTCGAGGCGAGCTTCCACATCCCCCACAGCCAGACGGTGGAGTTCGCCTCCGACGACGAGGCCCACGGGATCGTCACCGCCCACGCCGAGCTCGGCATGCCCGACGGGGCGTTCTGGGTGGCGCTCCGCTATCACGACCGGTACCGCCGAACCGCCGACGGGTGGCGGTTCGTCGAACGCCGGGTCCGCCAGCTGTACGCCATGCCGCTTGCCCAGCTGGCCGACGGGTTGTCGGAAGGCCTTCGCAAGCGCTGGCCGAACACCCCGAGGGCGGAGGCCGAGCTGCCCGAGTCGCTGGACACCTGGGCCTCGTGGACCGCAGGATCCTCGTCCTGAGCACTCCCGACCCGATCTCCCACGAGCACGGCCCCGTGCCCGACCTGCAGACCGTCGTCCACAGCTCTCCGCGTGGGCGGGTGGTGGCGTGCGACTCGGCCTATCACGTGGCGGCGGCCAACCGTGACCGCGACGTGGTGTGCAACGCCTCCTACGCGGGAGTCCTGCCGGCCCGGTTCATCGCCTCGCACCGTCCCCGCGGGGCGATCGGCATGGACTGCGGCATCGGTCCGGACGGCGCCGGCATCGCGGGGCTCTGGTACCTCGAGGCGCTGGACATCCCCGCCGCGGCCGTCGACGTGATGACCGTCGAGCTCGGCAACGGCGTGGACCTGTTCGAGCGAGCCGTCATCTCGCGGCTGAACGAACCGGCGCGTCGCTGCGGCGTGCAGGAGGGCATGCCGGCGAAGGAGGCGGCGGTGCTGATGCTCGAGCGTGATCCGGGCGCGGCCGGCGAGCCGTCGGCGATCACCAACCGGACGGTCGTGCACACGGCGGCCGACGGCCGGCAGGTGGTGTGCACCGACTCGATCGCCTTCGGGGAGGAGGAGGACCGGGGCCGCAACGTCCTGTGCACCGCCGGCCACACCGGCCGGAGCGCCGTGCCCTACCTGCTGGACGTCGCCCCCCACGGGTTCATCTGCTCCGACGGTGGCTGGGGCCGCGACGGCTCGGGCATCGCCGGCCTGGCGATCGTCGAGGCCGAGGGCCTGGCCGGCGCCACCGTCGACGCCCGCACCGCCCGCATGGGCGATGGCCTGTCGACGTGGGCCGACGGCACGATCAGCGCCGCCAACACCGTGGCCGTGGCCCGCGGGGTCACCGTGGGCATGTCGGCCCGCGAGGCGGCCGTTCGGCTGCTGGAGGGGTGATCGCGCCGCCGCGCCGCCGCGAGCCGGCGGTCGCTGCGGCGGCGGTCAGGCGGGCTGGCGGGTGCGGTCGGCGGTGTCGGCGGTGACGCCGTCGGCGCGGAGTTCCCTCTTGCGGATCTTGCCCGACGGGGTCATGGGCAGGGCGTCGACGACGCGGACGTATCGGGGGATGGCGAAGTCGGGCACGCGGTCGGCTGCCCAGGCCCACACCGTGTCGGCGTCGATGGTCGCGCCGGGGCTCGGCACGACGACGGCCATGACCTCGTCCTCGCCAGCGTCGTGGTCGGCGGGGACGGCGATGACGGCGCACTCGGCGATGTCGGGGTGGGCCAGCAGGGGTGACTCGACCTCGTAGGAGGAGATGTTCTCGCCCCGCCGCCGCAGGGCGTCCTTGAGCCGGTCGACGAAGTAGAACCAACCGTCGTCGTCGCGCCGCAGCCCATCGCCGGTGTGGAACCACAGGTTGCGGAAGGCCTCGACGGTCTTCTCCGGCATCCCGTAGTAGCCGAGCGTCGTGATCCACGGCACCTTCGGCCGGACGACCAGCTCGCCGACCTCGCCGACGGGGACCTCCTCGTCGGTCTCGGGGTCGACCAGGCGCACGTCGAACCAGTCGGCGTTGAGCCGGCCGGCCGCCCCTGCGGGACGGTCGACGCCGTAGGGGGTCATGATCGGCATCGAGGTCTCGGTCAGCCCGAACACCTCCACGAACGCCTCGACGCCGAACCGGTCGCGGAACGCGTCGACATAGCTGGCGGTCGGGGCGGCGAAGACACAGCGCAGATCGTTGTCGGCGTCGTCGTCCCGGGCCGGTTGCTTCCAGACGAAGTCCATCATCACGCCGACGAAGTTGGTGACCGTCGCGCGGGCGTCGCGGATCCGGTCGGTCCAGCGGGTCGCGGAGAAGCGGGTGTGCAGCACGAACCGTGCACCGGCGATCAGCGCCGGGTACGCCGCGAGGAACTGGGCGTTGCCGTGGAACAGCGGCCCCATCACCAGGTAGGTGTCCTCGTCGGTCAGCCGGGTCAGGCTGACGCACTCGTCGGCGAAGAAGTACATGTGGGCGTTGGCCATCACGACCCCCTTGGAGGGGCCGGTCGTGCCTGAGGTGAAGAGGATGCCCACCGGGTCCTTCGGATCGGGGTCCGGCAGCTCGTCGCGTGTCTCGTCGGCGGCCAGGTCGGCCCAGGGGGCGGCGTCCCAGCCGGCGTCGCGGAGCCGGGCGCAGGCAGCCGTCGTCGGCTCGTCCTCACCGAGCACGGCGAACCGGCGGATGCTGCTGGTGGCCTCGGGGATGGCGAGGAAGCGGTCGGCGAACCCGGCGTCGATGACGGCGACGGTCGGCCCGGCGACGCGGACCTGGTGGGCCAGGAAGTCGCCCAGGTAGGAAGTGTTGATCGGCACCTCGACCATGCCGGCCATGGCGGCGCCGAACCACGACAGGACGTAGGCGGAGGAGTTGGGGGCCATGATCAGCACCCGGTCGCCGGGGTCGGCGATGTCCAGCAGCCCGGTGGCGATCAGGCCGGCGCGGTGGTGGACCTCGGCGTAGGTCAGCGCCACGCCCTCCTCCGGGCAGTCCAGGTAGGTCCGGTCGCCGTGGCTGGCTGCCCGGGTCGCGAGGACGCGTGGCAGCGTCCACTGCTCGGGGTCGGCGAAGGTCGGGACCATCTCGTCGTAGGTTGCGGCGGTGCGGCTCATCGATCGATCAGTCCCTCGTCGCGCGGCCGGGCCACTGCGGCGGACGCTTCTGCATGAACGCGCTGGCGCCCTCGACCATGTCGTCGGAGCCGATGGCCTGCACGAGCATGCCGAGCCCCTGCAGCATGTTGTCGCGCGAGGCGTTCCACCACAGGTTGGAGCTGATCTTGGCGATCTCCAGGTAGCGCGGGCTGTTGGCCAGCAGGTCGTCGGCCCAGCGGGTCACCGCCTCGTCGAGCTCGTCGTGGGGGACGACCTCGTTGACCCAGCCCCACTCGGCGGCGGTGGCGGCGTCGTAGCGGCGACAGAGGAAGCTGACCTCCTTGGCGCGCTTCTCGCCGATCTGGGCGGCCAGCAGGTTGGTGCCGCCGAGCACCGGGGCGCTGCCGATCTTCGGGCCGGTCTGCCCGAAGGTGGCGCGGTCCGAGGCGATCGCCAGGTCACAGGCGACGACCAGCTCGTTGCCGCCACCGGCCGCGGCGCCGTTGACGGCGGCGATGACCGGGCGGGGCGAGTTGCGGATCTCGTCGGTGAACCGCAGCGAGTTGTAGAACATGCCGCGCAGCTCGGCGGGGTCGGGGTCCTGCAGGTTGGCGAGGAATCCGCCGGCGCAGAACGCCCGGTCGGTGCCGGTGATGACGATCACGCCGGCGTCCGCGGCGTCACGGATGGCCGTGATCAGCTCGTCGGCCATCGCCTGGTCGTAGGCGTTCATCCGGTCCGGCCGGTTCAACCGGATCCAGGCGACCTCGCCCCGCCGCTCGCTGACCACGTCCGTCATGCCCTGACCGCCTCTTCCTCGTTCGACTCCGGCTTGCCGTCTAGCATACGATTAGTGATCATAAATAGCGCGTCCCCTGGGCGCCAACCGGACGCGCCGAGCGGCGCCGACCACAACCGCCCCGAGCGGGCCCGAGGAGCAACGTGATGGAGTTCGAGCTGCCCGAGCGGTACGCCGCGATCCGTGAGGAGGCGCGGGGTGTCGCTGCCGGCATCGCCGATGTGGCCGTGGAGGCCGACGGGCTGAGCGACCGGATCCACCCTGCCGTCCTGTCGGCGCTGCAGGACAGCAGCTTGACCGAGCTGATGGTCCCCAAGGTGCACGGCGGCCGGTTCGACGACGTCGACCCGCTGGCGGTGTGCGTGGCGCGGGAGGGGCTGATGGGCACGTCCTCCCACCTCGACTCGTTGTTCGCGCTGCAGGGCATCGGCAGCTACGCGATCACGCGTGGCGGGTCGGCCGAGCAGCAGGAGCGCTGGCTCCCCCGCGTCGCCCGGGCCGAGGTCCTGGCGGCGCTGGCGCTGACCGAGCCGGTCGCGGGGTCCGACCTCAAGTCGCTGACCACGACCGTGACCGAGACCGCCGACGGGCTGGTGGTCGACGGCGAGAAGGCGTTCATCTCCAACGCGGGCCATGCGGCCTTCTACACGGTGCTGGCCAAGGAGGGGGACGGCTTCTCCGTCGTGCTGGTACCCGCCGACGCCGAGGGGATCACCTTCGGGCCGACTCCGCCGATCATCGCCCCGCACGTGCTGGGCTCGGTCACCTTCGACAACGTGGTCGTGGATCCGGCGAACCGGCTGGGCGAGCCCGGCCGCGGGTTCGACCTGGTGCTGTCGACCCTGGCGGTGTTCCGTGTGTCGGTGGCCGGGGCGTCGATCGGGCTGGCCGAGGCGGCGCTGCGCGAGGCCACTCGCCACGCCAACGAACGGGTGCAGTTCGGCCGTCCGCTGGCCCGGCTGGGTGCCGTGGCGGCGCTGCTGGCCGACTCGTGGACCGACCTGGAGCAGGCGCGGCTGCTGACCTACCGCTCGGCGGCACGTGCCAGGCAGGACCCGTTGTCGGCGCTGCCCCACTCCTCGATGGCCAAGCTGGCCGCGTCGGAGGCAGTCGGGCGGATCGTCGACCGGTGCGTGCAGGTGATGGGCAGGTGGGGGCTGGTGGCGGACTCCGTCGTCGAGCGGGCCTACCGGACGGCACGGCCGATGCGGGTCTACGAGGGTGCGTCGGAGGTGCTGCGGCTGGGGATCGCCAAGGCCCTGGGCGAGGAGTACCTGGACGGGGTGGAGGGCTGATGGACCTGCAGCTGGACGGACACGTCGCCATCGTCACCGGGGCCAGCCGCGGGCTGGGCCGGGCGGCGGTGCTGGCGCTGGTCCACGAGGGGGTGCGGGTCGTGGCGGCCGCGCGTTCGTCTGATGCGCTGGCCGAGCTGGTCGAGGCGTCACCGGGACGCGTGCATGCGGTGACCTGTGACATGGAGGAGGCCGACGCGGTCGCCGGGCTGGTCGACGAGGCGCTGGAGTCCTTCGGGCGGCTGGACGTCGTGGTCAACAACGCCGGCATCGCCCCGGCGGGGCCGTTCGAGGACCAGGACCCAGGGGAGTGGTCGCGGGTGTTCGCGGTGAACGTGACCGCACCGGCGGTGCTGTCCCGGGCTGCCGGCCGCGTGATGCTGGCGCAGGGGCACGGCCGGATCATCAACGTGGCGTCGACGTCGGGGCTGAAGGGCAAGCCGTACCTGGTGTCGTACTCCGCGACGAAGGGCGCGATGCTGCGGATGACCGAGGCGCTGGCGGCGGAGTGGGCGGGTCGGGGCGTCCAGGTCGTCGCGATCGCCCCGGGCGCGTTCGACACCGACGCCCAGTCGGCGGTGACGGAGGACCCAGAGATGCTGCGCCGCCGGTTGCGCAAGATCCCGGCGGGGCGGATGGGTCGGACCGAGGAGTTCGGCCCGATGGTCTGCTACCTCGCCTCTCCCCTGGCGTCCTTCGTGACGGGGGCCACGTTCGTCATCGACGGCGGCGAGGCCCACAAGCTCTGATCGGGCCCTGGTCCGGGGCGCGTGGGGTGGGTGTGGTCGCACCTCGTGGCGACAACGAGGGCCCACCCACCCCGCTCACATGGGCTGCGGGACCTGCGGTGCGGGCGAGTCGTTCCCGACCGGCTGCGTCCTCGGTGCGGCGAGGAGGACGTACACGAACAGTCCGGCCATGGCGATGACGCCCGCCCACATGGACCGGGACCAGGCCTCGACGAACGCGAGGTGGGCGCCGTCGAGCAGGAGGCTCGCCCGGTCACCCGCTTGTGCGGCGGCACCGTGGGCGGCCCCGAGGCCCTGGCTGGCAACCTCGGCGATGTCAACGGGGAACCCGACGAGGCGAGGGCCGATCGCGTCCCGGTAGCCGGCGGACAGCACCGCCCCGAGCAGCGCCACACCGAGCGCGCTGCCCAGCTCGCGGGTGGTGTCGTTGAGTGCCGAGGCAACGCCCTGCCGGTCGGCCGGGAGCGACGCGGTGATCGCCTCCGTCGAGGGGGTCATCGTCAGGCCCATCCCGGCGCCGATCACGAGCATGCCGGGGAGGACCGACAGGTAGCCACCGTCAACGGAGACCAGCAGCGCCATGGTGGCCAGCCCCACGCCGGCGATGCCGATGCCGACCAGGCTGGTGGTCCGGTTGCCGATGGCGTTGGCCAGCTTCGGAGCGAGTCCCGAGGAGGCCATCATCAGCAGCCCCATCGGCAGCAGCGCGGCGGTCGACCGGAGCGCCGACCAACCGAGCACCCCCTGGAAGTAGGGGAACAGGACGATGAACACCCCGCCGAGCACGCCGAAGAGCACGATCAGGGCGACCGAGCCGGTGGCGAGTCGCCGGTCACCGAAGACGCGCACGTCCAGCAGCGGCGCCAGGCTGCGTCGTTCGGTGACGACGAACCCCAGGGTGGCGAGCAGGCCGCCGAGAAGGGCGAGGAGCGTGACGGGGTCGGTCCACCCGTGGACGGGCCCCTCGTGGATGGCGAAGACGAGGCCGCTGACCGCCACCATGGACAACAGGGACCCCCGGAGGTCGAACGGCTGGTCGGTCCGTTCGCGGGAGTTGGGGACGGCCCGGACCGTGGCCACAGCGGCCACGACCGCAAGGGCGATCGGCAGGACGAACAGCCAGCGCCAGTCGACCAGGTCGACCATCAGGGCCGCCACGAACATCCCGATCAACCCACCGCCGCCCGCGACCCCTGCCCAGACCCCGATGGCCTGGGCCCGCTCCTCCTCCGGGAAGGTCGAGGTGATGACCGACAGGGTCACCGGCATGATCATGGCCGCGCTGACCCCGGCCACGACCCTGACGACGATCATGAAGTCGGAGGAGGGGGCGAGGGCCGCGGCGACGGTGGCGAGCACGAACACGGTCAGGCCGGCGAGCAGGACGGGCTTGCGGCCCCACCGGTCGCCGATGGCGCCGATGGGCATCAGCATGGCGGCCAGCGCCAGGGCGTAGGCGTTGATGATCCACAGGACGGTGCTCTGGGAAGCGCCGAAGTCGAGCGCAAGCTCCTGCTGGGCGACGTTGAGGCCCGTGACCGAGGCGATCACGGCCATCAGCGCGGTGCACGACGCGAAGAGGATCTGCCGTTTGCGTCGGTCGTCGTGCACGAGCATGCCGTCGTTGCGAGGCGAGGGGGTGGATGACATTCGGAACCTCCGGGTCGTGATCTGCGTGGAGGGAACGGTAGGTCGAGTTGCTTGATCGGCACCCCTGATTGCTGAGTTGGCAAACCGCGCATACGGTGGCCCCGATGACCGACGACCTCGACGCCCCGCTGGACGAGCGCGTTCGCAACCGCATCCGACTGCTGCGCACCGAACGGAACCTGACGCTGCAGCAGGTCGCCGCCGCCGCCCACCTCGACGTGTCCACCCTCAGCCGTCTCGAGTCCGGCAAGCGCCGCCTGGCCATCGACCACCTCCCCGGGCTGGCAGGCGCCCTCGGGGTGACCGTCGACGAGCTGCTGGGGCCGACGGTCCGCCCCGACCCCCGGGTCCAGCGCGATCCGATCGTCGGCGCCGGGATGACGATGTGGCCGTTGACCCACTACGGCACGGCAACGGGCCTGCAGGCCTTTCGCTGCGTCATCGACGCCGAACGCAGCACACCCCCCGACCCGCTGCCCGTGCACGAGGGACGGGACTGGATCTACGTCCTGAGCGGCCGGCTGTGGCTGCTGCTGGGCGAGGACGACCTGACGATCGTCCCCGGCGAGGCGGTCGAGTTCAGCACCCTGACCCCGCACTGGTTCGGCACCCGCGCCGGGATGGTCGAGATCATCGGGATCTTCGGCTCACACGGGGAACGCGTGCACCTGTCCCACTGATGCTGGCTGTGCGGCGTCGTGGGTGGGTGTGGTCGCACCTCGTAGCGACAACCACCGGCGCCACGCGCGTCAGCGCCGGTCGGTGATCACCGGATTCGGGTGCTGCTCGGACTCCCACGGCACGTGCAGCACCACGAGGCTGCGGGACGCACCGGGGCGGGGGACGGCGGGCACCACCTCGTCGTCGACCTCCGGCACGCAGCCGGGACTGACGATCACCTCGACCGTCTGGCGGACCGGGCTCGTCTCGACGACCGTGATGTCGTCGATGTCCCGGGCGCTGCAGCTGCGCTCGAGCGGGACGAAGAGCGCTAGACGTCCCCGACCGGGGGCCGGCGGGGCACCGGACATGCCGAGCTGCCGCCACATCGCCGCGATGCCCTCGCCACCATCCGGGACCGTGATGGGGCCGTGACTCGTGTCCGGTGTCGTCCCGTCGAACGCAACCGTCACCCCGCCCAGCGACCACTGCCCAGCAGGGGCATCACGTTCGCCCCCGCCGTTGGTCGCGAGCACCGCACCGCCGATGACGACGAGCATCCCGGCGACGAGCCAGTGGCGAACCATCGACACCCCCTCCCCTGCCGTGCGGGCAACGGCCCGCGCCTCACCTTGTCGCAGACACTCGAACGGCTGTCCGCCAACATCAACGAAACCGATAGTCTACGATCAAAGGGACCACGACAAGGCCCGTTCAGGATGCCGGGGCGATCAGGGGAGGAGCGCAGATCTTGGTGAGGCACGTCGTCGCCGCTGTGCTCGGTGTGGGCGCTGTGGCACTTGCCATGGCGGCAGTTTCCGGGGGCGCCTGGTTCCTGTTGCCGATCCCCGCTGCCCTGCTGTGGGCTGCATGGCGACTGGTGGCTCGACCCCATCCAGCCGAGCCACTCGTCCACTTGCTG